>NZ_JAAUVM010000010.1:0-217187 GCF_012030485.1 Pseudomonas sp. B14(2022) | reverse complement strand
ATTACGTACGCCCTCACGAAGCGCTCGGCATGAAAAGTCCGGGAGACTTGTATGTGCCGTCCACCCGAATTTATCCAGGATGCTTGCCCGATGTGGAGTATCCGGCAGAAATGAAAGTTCGAAGCGTCAGGCAGGACGGATCGATCAAGTGGAACGGCAAGTTGGTATTTATCAGCGAGGCGCTGTCCGGGGAAAGGATAGGGCTCAAAGAAGCTGAAGATGATGCTTGGGATTTGTACCTGTGTGATTATCCCTTGGGGAGGCTTGGACGAGGTATGACCCGCGTCCAGGCCTCAAATGTGTAAACGATGTCCCCGGTTTCAGATGTAAACGATGTCTACGGTTCTACACCCCGATGGCGGTGGATCATCTAACGAATCTGTTCACTGACACTAAGCTATCGGGAGCAAGCCCCCTCCCACATTCGTCCTGCGGTGTTGCCACTGAATCGCTCCATCCATCGCTAAATTGTTTCAAAACTTGACGCATCTAGCGCCTTTCTCCATATTGATAGTTAGCAAACTAACTGTATGCGAACTATCCAGTGCCTCAATCCCTCGAACAACTCCAGATGAACCTCAGCAGCAGCATGGTGGTGGGCGCCCGTAACTGGCGCAAAATCTGCCAGAGCACGCTGGTGAGCTATGGCATCTCAGAAGCCTGCGCCGTGCCGCTGTTGATGATCGGCCGCCTGGGCGACGGGATGCATCAGGTCAAAGTGGCCCAGGCGTCGGGGATGGAAAGCCCGTCGCTGGTGCGTCTGCTCGACCGGCTGTGCCATGACGGCTATGTGTGCCGTACCGAAGACATCCACGACCGCCGCGCCAAGGCCCTGAGCCTGACCGAGCGTGGGCGCGAGTTGGTGCAGGCGGTGGAGGTGCAACTGGTGCGCCTGCGCCGCGAAGTGCTGGCGGACCTTCCGACCGCCGATATGGAAGCCGCACTGCGCGTACTGCGGGCCTTTGAGGCGGCGACGCTTTGAACGGATTTTTTACCGGTTTTCCGCCCGCCCGTGACTGGTTCTATGGGGTTCGTACCTTCGCCGCGTCGATGATCGCGTTGTACATCGCCATGCTGATGCAAATGCCGCGTCCGTACTGGGCGATGGCTACGGTGTATATCGTCTCCAGCCCGTTTGTCGGTCCTACCAGTTCCAAGGCGTTGTACCGCGCCATCGGCACCTTGATGGGGGCGGCGGCGGCGGTGTTTTTTGTGCCGATGTTTGTGCAATCGCCGTACATCCTGGTGGTGGTGATCGCGCTGTGGACGGGCACCTTGCTGTTCCTCTCCATGCACCTGCGCACCGCCAACAACTATGCCTTGATGCTCGCCGGCTACACCTTGCCGCTGATCGCCCTGCCGGTGGTGGATAACCCGCTGGCGGTGTGGGATGTGGCCGAGGCGCGCACAGAAGAAATCTTCCTCGGCATTGCGGTCGCGGCGGTGGTGGGCGCGATGTTCTGGCCACGGCGCCTGATGCCGGTGTTCGATGGCGCGGTGGCCAAGTGGTTCAGCGACGCCCAGGTCTACAGCCAGCGCTTTCTCACCCGCAATGTGCAGCCGGAAGAAGTCAGCACCCTGCGCGGCGGCATGGTTGCCACCTTCAATACCCTTGAATTGATGATCGGCCAGTTGCCCCACGAAGGCGCGCGGCCGCAGACGGTGCGCAATACCAAGGAATTGCGCGGGCGCATGATCCACCTGCTGCCGTTGGTGGAGGAACTCGACGATGCGCTGTATGCCGTCGAACAGCGTGCGCCGCAGTTTCTAGAGCAACTGACGCCGCTGCTGGAAGCCACCCGGCAGTGGCTGGAAAACACCACCGAAAGCGCACCGCTGGAACGCTGGCGCGCTCTGCGTGACCAGGTCGACGCCCAGCAACCCCACGGCGAAGCTTTGGATGACCGCCACACGCTGCTGTTCTCCAACGCCCTCTACCGCCTCGGTGAGTGGATCGACCTGTGGCAAGACTGTCGCAGCCTGCAAGCCGCCATCCAGTGCGAAAGCCAGGACACCTGGCGTGCCGTGTACCGCCACTGGCGCCTGGGCCGGCTCACGCCGTTCCTCGACCGTGGCCTGATGTTCTACTCGGCGTTTTCCACCGTCACCGCGATCATCGTCGCTTCGGTACTGTGGATTCTGCTGGGCTGGACCGACGGCGGCAGCGCGGTGATCCTGGCAGCGGTGGCCTGCAGCTTTTTCGCCTCGATGGACGACCCGGCACCGCAGATCTATCGGTTCTTTTTCTGGACCGCCATGTCGGTGCTGTTCGCCAGCCTCTATCTGTTCCTGGTCCTGCCCAACCTGCATGATTTCCCGATGCTGGTACTGGCGTTCGCGGTGCCGTTCATCTGCATCGGCACGCTGACTGTGCAGCCACGTTTTTACCTGGGCATGCTGCTGACGCTGGTGAACACCTCGTCGTTCATCAGCATCCAGGGCGCCTACGACGCAGACTTCCTGAACTTCGCCAACGTCAACCTGGCCGGGCCCGTGGGCCTGCTGTTCGCCTTTGTGTGGACGTTGATCGCACGGCCCTTCGGCGCCGAACTGGCGGCCAAGCGCCTGACCCGTTTCAGCTGGCGCGACATCGTCGGTCTGACCGAGCCCGCTACTCTGAACGAACACCGGCACCTGGCCGCACAAATTCTCGACCGCCTGATGCAGCATCTGCCGCGCCTGGCGTTGATCAACCAGGACACCGGCAGCGCCCTGCGCGACTTGCGCGTGGCACTCAACCTGCTCGACCTGCTGGCCTATTCGCCGCGCATCCTCGGCGTACCGCGGGTGCTGCTCAACCAAGTGGTGGAAGGTGTGGGCGGTTACTTCAAAGGCTGCCTCAAGGCGGGTGAACGCTTGCCCGCGCCCAGCGGTCTGCTGATGACCCTCGACCGCACGCGCCGCGCCCTCAACGGCCAGGGCCTGCAAGACGAAGACGATACCCGCCTGCACCTGCTGCACGCGCTGGCCGGCCTGCGCCTGGCCTTGTTGCCGGGTGTGGAATTCATTGGCGGCACGGAGATGGAAGCGCCGCTACCCGATGGAGCGCCTTTATGATCGGTGACCTGGACATCAGCGGGGTGTTCCTGCCCACGCTGCTGGTGCTGATGGGCATTACGTACGTGTTATTCCTGGTGGTTCACGGGCTGTTGACCCGCGTCCACTTCTATCGCCTGGTCTGGCACCGGGCATTGTTCAATGTGGGGCTCTACGCGCTGTTGCTGGGCGCGGTGGACTCACTCAGTCGATACCTGATGACATGAAAAAACCTTTTTTGACCATCGGCCGTGTAGTCCTGACGTTGTTGATCGTGAGCTTCGCGGTCGTCGTTGTGTGGCGCATGGTCATGTACTACATGTTTGCCCCCTGGACCCGTGACGGCCACATCCGTGCCGACATCGTGCAGATCGCGCCCGACGTGTCCGGGCTGATCCAGCGCGTCGATGTACGCGACAACCAACTGGTGACCAAGGGGCAGGTACTGTTTGCCGTGGACCAGGACCGCTTCAAGCTGGCCCTGCGCCAAGCCCAGGCCGCCGTGGCCGACCGCCAGGAAACCCTGGCCCAGGCCCAGCGCGAGTACAAGCGTAACCGTGGCCTCGGCAACCTGGTGCCCAGCGAGCAACTGGAAGAAAGCCAGTCCCGCGTTGCCCGCGCCCAGTCGGCCCTGGCCGAAGCGCAAGTGACGGTGGATTCGGCCCAACTCAACCTCGATCGCTCCGTCATCCGCAGCCCGGTAGACGGCTACGTCAACGACCGCGCGCCGCGTACCCAGGAATTCGTCACCGCCGGGCGGCCGGTGCTGTCGGTGGTGGACAGCAATTCCTTCCATATCGACGGCTACTTCGAAGAGACCAAACTCGACGGCATCCACGTCGGCATGGGCGTCGACATCCGTGTGATCGGCGACAACGCCCGTTTGCACGGCCATGTGCAGAGCATCGTCGCCGGTATCGAAGACCGCGACCGCAGCAGCGGCTCGAACCTGCTGCCCAACGTCAACCCAGCGTTCAGCTGGGTGCGCCTGGCCCAGCGGATTCCGGTGCGCATCGCCTTTGACGATGTACCGGCGGACTTCCGCATGATCGCCGGGCGTACGGCGACCGTGTCGATCATTGGCGACAAACCCAATGAGGGAGCCAAGCCATGAAGCAGCTTTGGGCAACCGCTGCGCTGGGGTTGTTGCTGTCGGCCTGCCAAGTGGTGGGGCCGGATTACAAGCTGCCGCCAACGTCTGCCGTCAACCGCGCTGACCTGCAAGGGCAACTGGCGGGCGAGGGCAACAACGTGGTGTCGGCGCCAGTGCCGGCCGACTGGTGGAAGCTCTACAAAGACCCGCGCCTGGACGAGTTGGTGCGCCAGGCCATGGCCTCCAACACCGACCTGCGCGTGGCCGCTGCCAACTTGCAGCGCGCGCGTTATCAGACCCAACAAGCTGAATCTGCCGGCGGCTGGAGTGCCGGCGCCAAGGCCGAGGTGCAGCGCCTGCAGGAATCCGGCGAAGCGTTTTTGCAGGCGGACAAAGTGCCGGTGGACAACATCGGCAGCGTGGGCATTACCACCTCGTATCAATTCGACCTGTTCGGCACCTTGCAACGTGGCATCGAAAGCGCCCAGGCCAGCGCCGATGCGGCCCAGGCCGCCGCCGATATCGCGCGCATCACCCTGGTGGCCGATGTGGTGCGCTCCTACACCCAGGTGTGCGCGGCCAACGAAGAACTGGCGATTGCCAACGAGTCCCTCGACCTGCAAGCCCAGAGCACCAAACTGACCCAACGCCTGCGTGACGCGGGCCGTGGTGATGAAACCCAGGTCACCCGCTCGCAAACCCAGTACAAATCCCTGCGCGCCGACATGCCGCGCTACGAAGCGGCGCGCCAGGCCGGGCTGTTCCGCCTGTCGATGCTGCTGGCCAAGCCAGTGGACCAACTGCCGGCGGGCACCGGCACCTGCGCCGAGCTGCCGCACATCGCCCAATTGTTGCCGGTGGGCGACGGTGCGGCACTGCTCAAGCGTCGCCCCGACGTGCGCCAGGCCGAGCGCCAACTGGCCGCCGCCACCGCACGTATCGGTGTGGCCACCGGCGCCTTGTACCCGGACATCGCCATCGGCGCCACGGTGGGCACCGTGGGCCTGCTCGACAACCTCGGCCAGCCGGCGACCAACCGCTGGGGCTTCGGCCCGATGATCAGCTGGACGGTGCCGACCAACGGCGCCCGTGCGCGTATCCACGAAGCCGAAGCCGCGACCCAGGGCGCCCTGGCGCATTTCGACGGCGTGGTCCTCAACGCCATCCGCGAAACCCAGACCGGCCTGGCGCAATACACCGCCGTGTTGCAACGGCGCGAGGCGCTGGCGGACGCCGAGCACTCGGCCCAAGAGGCTGCGGACCAGACCCACCGGTTCTTCCAGGCCGGCCGCGAATCGTTTCTCGCCGACCTGCAAGCCACCCGCACCTACACCGCGATGCGTGCGCAGCTGGCGGCGGCAAACACTCAGGTTGCCATGAGCCAGATCGATCTGTTCCTGGCCCTGGGCGGCGGCTGGGAAAGCGGACGAACGCAAGCGTCACAGCCCGGCAAACCCTGAGCGAATAGCTATGCTTGGACAGGCGGGTCGCCGTGACGACTCGCCTGACACTGCTCGCGTTTGCTCATGGGGATTCCAATAATGAAAAACCCTTATGCTCCCGCTTTCTGGTGCGTGCTCTTCGCACTGGTGTTGTTATCGGCCGCGTATTTCTACGGCGTCATGCTCGCCCATCAACTCGACAAGGCCATGGTGTTTCTCGACAGCGCCTGCCTGGTGATCGGCACCCTGTCCATCGGCGTTGTCGCCTGGGCCTCTTACCAAAATCAACGGGTCAAGAAAAAACTCCTGGAACAAGGCAAGACCCGCGTAGCGATCTGGGACACCAAGGTCGCGCTGCGCCGGGTCGAAACCGTGTTCGACCGCTATTTCTGGGGCAGCTATTGGCAGCCTGGGCGCACCTTCCAGGAGGTCATGGGCGACCTTACCGGCACGCCCCTGGAAAAAAGCCTCGAAGTCCTGAAAAAACAGTGTGTATTGCTGGATCGGCAGGTCGCCGAGGGCCGGCATTGGCTCAATAACGCGCGGGAATTGTCCGACGTTGCCACGCAGATGGCCCGTGAGCGCTACCAACTGGACTTCTGCGACCCCAAGTCCGACACCCCCGGCAATGCGGTCATACACCGCGAGTTTGAGGTGCTGGTATACACCTGGACGGCACGCCTGAAGAGTTTCGACCACCAACTCGACGAGATCGAATTGGAGTACTCGTGAACCAACTGCACGCCTGACCCCTCTGAGAAAGCTGGGCCGTTCGCGGCTGCCAGTGCTAATCTTCTCCCCGTTTTCGGCGGGCTTGAGCCAACCCCAACAGGGTTCAAGGAAGACAGCCCACTTCTCACAGGATTTGATCAGGTCACTTCATGAATAAGCCAGCAGTCGTTCTTTTGGGTTTTGTTGTCGCCGTAGGCGTCGTCAGTGCAGGCGGCGCCTGGTACACCGGTAAACAACTGGAGCCGGTGCTGCAAACCGCGATCCAGAACGCCAACAAGGAACTGCAGACCTCCATGGCCGGCGTCGACGGCACCGTGGCCCTGGAGCTGGTGTCCCTGGAGCGTGGCGTGTTCAGCAGCACCGCCCATTACCGCTTGAAAGGCCAGGGTTCGGTCTTCGGCGAAGAAAACCCTAATCCGGAACTGCTGTTCGTCGACCATATCGAACACGGCCCGCTGCCGTTCTCGCGCCTGGTGACGCTCAAATGGCTGCCGGTCATGGCCACCAGTCACTACGAACTGGAAAAGAACGCCACCACCGAGAAGTGGTTCGCCGCTGCCAAAGACGTATCGCCGCTCAAGGGCGTGGCCAATATCGGCTATAGCCGTTCGGTCAACGGCAACATCGAATTGCTGCCCCTGGAGTTCAAGGACGCCGCAGCTTCGGCGAGCTTCTCTGGCGCCAACCTGAATTTCGACAGCACCGCCGAAGGCCAGAAGGTCAAGGCTGACGGCTTCATGAACAGCTTCAAGATCGCCGGGCTGGATGGCAAGGGCGAACACTTCGAAGCTGAATTGTCTGGCCTGACCATCGCCAGCAACCTGGAAAAATCCACCTTTGGCTTCTACACCGGGCAAAACACCGTTGAGCTGACCGACAGCAAGTTCACCTTCGGCCCGCAGAAAGCCGTGTTGACCGTCAAAGGCTTCGAGCAGAAAGACTCCAGCGAAACCAAGGACAACAACCTGGCCGGCCGTGTCGACTACAAGATCGACGAGATCGGTTACCAGGGTAAACCCGTGGGTTCGGCGGCCATGGCCCTGAGCATGAAGAATGTCGACATCCCGGCCATGCTGGTGCTGACCAAGCTTTACCAGGACAAGATGCAGCCGGTGCAAGCCGCCGCCGCAGCGGGCGAGCCTGCACCTGAGCTGCAACTGAACGAAGCCGAGCAGGCCCTTGCCGAAGCGAACGTCAACCAGGTACTGGCCGCCAAGCCGCAACTGGCGGTGGAAAACCTTTCCCTGAAAACCACCCATGGCGAAAGCAAGTTCAACCTGCTGGTGGACCTGGCCAAGCCGGCGTCCATGGAGCTGCCGCCGGTTGAACTGGGCAAGCAGATGATTGCATTGCTGGACGCCAACCTGACGCTGTCCAAGCCGATGATAGGTGACGTCGCCGCCCTGCAAGCGCAACTCGGTGGCGTGAGCGACCCGAAAGCCATCGAACAGCAGTCCCAAATGGCCGCCGAGATGGTCAGCGGCATGGCGGTCGGCACTCAGTTGGCGACCCTGGTCGGCAGCGACGTAGTGTCCAAGCTGCACTACGCCAACAATGAAGTGACCTTCAACGGCCAGAAGATGACCGTCGAGCAGTTCATTGGGTTTGTGATGGCCAAGGTCGGCGCGGTCAGCGGCGCTCAGTAATATTTCGCCATCGCCCCGAAGTAAATAATGTGGGAGGCCCCACTACCTTTGCGACCTAGCGCTGTCGCACAGCAAACTGGGTCTCTGTGGCGAGCGGGCTTGTCCCGCGTTGGGGTGCGAAGCGCCCCTGATGAAGGCGAATGCGCTATATCAAGCACTCCTCGCCTGGTTTTGGGGCTGCTGCGCAGCCCAACGCGGGACAAGCCCGCTCGCCACAAGGCTGGCACCCCGTTATCGCAGGCAAGTCCGCTCCCACATTCACATTTCAGGCGGGCCGCGCAATTCTGAACAATTGTTCTGAATTGGTCTTCTTCCTACTTTCCTGAGAGATAGTTCGCACAGGAAAGCTAGGCCGGGTCATTAGACGCCGGCACCCTGCGGCAACTCGCTCAGGACCACTTATCGTTACAGCTTTCCGTGTGTAAGGAAGCTCACGATATGTTGCGAAACCTACCACTCAGTGCATCAGGCCGGTTGCGACTGCTCGTCGGGGCAGCCTTATGCAGCCAATTACTGATGCCCGCCTTCGCCATGGCCGATCCGGCCTATGACGCGCTGATTATTCAGGCGCGCAACGGCAACTTCACCCCCGCCCTGACCCAATTGCGCCAGTTGTCTGCCGAACGCCAGACGCCAGGCCAGGTCAGCGATCATGTGGTGATCGCCGGTTGGGCCGGCCAGGATGCCGAAGTGTTGAAGGTGTACGAGGCCCAGGGCAAACATCGCAACCTCAGCACCCAGGCGCTTGCCACCGTCGCGCGTACCTATCGCAACCAGCAGCAATGGTCCCAGGCCGAGGCGGTCTATCGCCAGGCGTTGCTGCGTGAGCCGAATAACGTTGACCTGCAATTGGGCCTGGCCCTGACCCAGGCCGACGGCGGCAAGGCTGACGAAGCGCTAAAACGCACCCGCGCATTGGTCGCCGCCAAGCCCGATGACCCTAACCGGCGCATGGCCCTGGGGTACGCGCTGACCCGTGCCGGCTTGGACTACGACGCGCTGTTTGAATTCGACCAGGCGTTTATCCGCGCTGGCGACAAGCCTGAAGTCGCTCGCGAATACATCGTCGCACTGCAAAAGGCTCGTCTGCCGGAAGCGGCGTTGCGCCTGTCCGCCCAGCGTCCGGGCCTGGTGGACGCGGTGACCCAGCGCCGCCTGGAAGGTGACCTCGCCGCCGAACGGGTGCGCATGGCCGAGTTCGCCACGCGCAGCGAAAAAGAACGCTATGTGATTGCCGACCGCGCCCTGGCGGACTACGACAAACTGCTCGCCCGCTGGACCCCGGACGCCACTGCCCATGACGATGTGGTGCGCTGGCGCATCGACCGCCTGGGTGCGCTCAAGGCACGGGCACGCACTGCCGAAGTGATCAGCGAGTACGAAGCCCTCACGGCCCAAGGTGTGCAGCTGCCGACGTACGCCGTGCGTTGGGTCGCAGCGGCCTACCTCGACCAGCGCCAGCCAGAAAAGGCTGCGCCGCTGTATCGCCAGGCGGTGACCGCTCCGGACGCAGACGTAGGTGATCATGTTAAAGACAGCAGCGCCCTGTTCTACGCCTTGTTGGAAAGCGACCAGGTGGAAGAGGCGCGGGCAGTCGCCAATAACCTGGCCAGCACCGAGAAGCCCCGGGTTGAACTCAAGGGCCTGCCCATCGGCAACCCTAACGATGAATGGATGGACGCCCAGCAGCTGGCAGCCCAGGCCGGTACGTATGGCGCTGACCTCAACGCCAGCGAAGAAAGCCTGGAGGCCCTGGGCAATAAAGCCCCCGGCAGCATCGGCGTACGTCTGGCCCAGGCCGAGATGTACCGTGCCCGTGACTGGCCGAGGCGCGCCGAAGATTCACTCAAGGAAACCGAAAACCAGAGCCCGCGCGACATCGGCGTGGAAATGTCCCAAGGCTTCACGGCGTTGGATTTGCAGGAGTGGCGCCAACTCGACCTGCTCACCGACGATGTCGTCGCCCGCGCGCCGGAAAACCGCCAAGTACAGCGCCTCAAACGCCTTCGCGATGTGCACGACATGGCTGAAGTCCGCGTGGAGGCCTACACCGGTAAAAGCTTCGGGGGCGGCAACGACCAGGAAGCCGGTGCGGTGTCCGGCAGCCGTGACTGGGGCATTGAAACCGTGATCTACACCCCGCCCATCGACGAAGACTGGCGCCTGTTCGCCGGTGTCGGTTATGGCACCGCCGACTTTGCCGAAGGCACTGGTCATCATCGTTGGCAACGCGTCGGCGTGGAGCGGCGTACCCGTGACATGACCCTCGAAGCCGAGGTCTCCAACCATTCCTACGGCTTTGGTTCCAAACAAGGCGCGCGGCTGTCGATTGCCCGGGACATCAACGACCACTGGCAATACGGCGGCAGCCTGGATTACCTCTCGGCCACCACTCCGTTGCGGGCGCTTAATACCGACGTCACGGCCAACGGCGGCAGTGGTTTTATCCGCTGGCGCGCCAATGAGAGCCGGGAGTGGAAACTCACAGTCAGCCCGTCCCATTTCAGCGATGGCAACGACCGGGTCGAAGCCTTGCTCACCGGCCGCGAGGGTGTCTACAGCTCGCCCAAGGTGCAAGTGGAGTTAGGCCTGGACGTCAGCGCCAGCCGCAACAGCAAGGAAGATACGTTGTACTTCAACCCCAAGTCGGACTTCGGCGTGTTGCCCACCGTCACCGTCAACCATGTGCTCTATAACCGCTACGAGACCCAGTGGAGTCAGCAGTTCCAGGTCGGTGCGGGCACCTACAGCCAGCGAGATTATTCCACCGGCGGTGTCGGCCTGATCGGCTATGGCCAACGCTTTCGCTGGAACGACGTGCTGGAAGCCGGCGCCAACCTGAGCCTGGTCAGCCGACCTTATGACGGTGAGCGCGAACGCGATCTGCGCCTGCTCGTCGACCTCACTTACCGTTTCTAGAAGAGCCTGACCATGACCCTCCTCAGCCGTTGCTTGTTGGTCCTGGGTGTATTGCTGGCCGCCGCCTGCGCCCAGCAACCCGCGCCATTCACCCCGCCCGCCGAGCGGCCGATCCTGGCCGCCGAAGCGCCGTGGCCGAAGAACCACTTTTTGGGCATTGCCTACCACGATGTCGAGGACAACGATCCCGACCAGGCAGTGGTGGCCGTGCGCACCGAACGCTTGATCGAGCAGTTGGCCTGGCTGCGGGAGAATGGGTACCAGGCGGTCAGTGTGGACCAGGTCCTTGCCGCTCGCCGGGGCGGGCCGACACTGCCGCCCAAAGCCGTCATGCTGAGCTTCGACGACGGTTATTCGAGCTTCTATACCCGCGTGATGCCGATCCTGCGGGCGTATCACTGGCCGGCGCTGCTGGCGCCAGTGGGTAGCTGGATCGATACACCGCTCAACCAACCGGTGGATTTCGCCGGTACGCCCCGGCCCCGTGGCGACTTTCTGACCTGGCAGCAGATTCGCGAAGTGTCCCAGTCCGGCCTGGTGGAAATCGCTGCCCACACCGATGCCAATCACAAAGGCATCCTGGCCAACCCCCAAGGCAACCTGGAGCCCGCCGCCACCACACGGCGCTTTGATCCGGCGACCAATCGCTACGAAACCGAGGCACAGTTCCAGGCACGGATGCGTGCCGACGTGGTCGCGATTTCCAACAAAATCCGTACGGTCACCGGCAAGGCGCCTCGGGTATGGGTATGGCCGTATGGCGCTGCCGACGGCACCTCGCTGGCGGTGGTGGGTGAGCACGGTTATGAGATGGCGCTGACCCTGGACGACGGCCTCGACGACTCGAAAAAACTGATGAACAGCCCGCGCTTCCTGGTGGATTCCGACCCGGACGGCGAGCACTTCGCGAGCAGCATTGTCTCGGTGCAGACCAAGGCCCCGCTGCGCGTACTGCATGTGGATCTGGATCACGTCTACGACCCCGATCCGGTGCAACAGGCGCATAACCTCGACGTGCTGGTGCAGCGTGTGGTGGATATGGGCTCCGTGACCGTGTTCCTGCAAGCCTACGCCGACCCCAAAGGTGACGGCCTGGTACGTTCGCTGTACTTCCCCAACCGGCACCTGCCGATGCGGGCCGACTTGTTCAACCGTGTCGCCTGGCAGTTGCACACCCGTGCCCGGGCCAGCGTGTTTGCCTGGATGCCAGTACTGAGTTTCGACCTTGATCCCAAACTGCCACGCGTCACACGCTGGGATCCGGAAACCGGTAAGGTCGGCCCTGATCCCGACCAATACCAGCGCTTGTCGCCGTTCGATCCGAAAGTGCGGCAGATGATCGGCGAGATTTACCAAGACCTGGCGAGCACCGGCAACAGTGCCATCGATGGCGTGCTGTACCACGATGACGCGCTGCTCAGCGATTTCGAAGACGCCAGCCCCGCAGCGCTCAAGGCCTATGCCGCCAATGGCCTGCCCAACAGCATCGCTGCGCTGCGCGCCGATCCGGCCATCATGCAACGCTGGACCCGTTTCAAGAGTCGCTACCTGATCGACTTCACCAACGAATTGACCGCCAAGTTCCGCGCCATCCGTGGTCCGCAGATACAAACCGCGCGCAATCTCTTCGCCGAGCCGATGCTCAACCCCGGCAGCGAAGCCTGGTTCGCACAGAACCTCGACGATTTCCTCCAGACCTACGACTGGACTGCGCCGATGGCGATGCCGCTGATGGAAGGCGAGACACTCGAGAACTCCAATGCCTGGCTGGAAAAACTGGTGGCGACGGTCAAGGCGCGCCCCGGCGCACTGGAGAAAACCGTATTTGAGCTGCAAGCCAAGGACTGGCGCACCAAGGCCGCACCCGATATCAGCGGTACGCAATTGGCCGAATGGATGAATGTGCTCAAGCGCCAGGGTGTCACGAGTTTTGGCTACTACCCGGACAACTTCCTGGAAAACTCCCCGGACTTGAAGACAGTGCGTCCGGCCCTTTCCAATCAATGGAACCCTTGACCATGTTCGACAGAATCCTGGCTATATTCGTACTCGCGCTGGTATTGGGTGTGCCCCTGGGCCTGATCTTTCTGGTCACCGGGCAGTTCCTGATGGACTTCGTGTTCTTCTATCCGCTGTTCATGTCGGCGCTGTGGATCGCCGGCGGGCTGTACTTCTGGCTGCACTGGGAGCGCCACTGGCCCTGGGAAGAAGACACCCCGGCGCCTGCCCTGGCCGGCAACCCGCTGATCTCGATCATCATCCCTTGCTACAACGAAGGGGATAACGCCGCCGACACCATCCATGCGGCGCTGGGCCAGCTGTACCCGAATATCGAAGTGATCGCGGTCAACGACGGTTCCAAGGACAACACCGCCGCCGTCCTCGATGCCCTGGCGCTGGAGCATCCGCGCCTGCGGGTGCTGCACCTGGCGCAGAACCAGGGCAAGGCCGTGGCCTTGCGCATGGGCGCGGTGGCCTCGCGCAGCGAATACCTGGTGTGCATCGACGGCGATGCGCTGCTGGATAAAAACGCGGCGGCCTACATGGTCGCGCCGATGCTCGACAACCCGCGCCTGGGTGCCGTGACCGGCAACCCACGCATCCGCACACGTTCGACCTTGATCGGCCGCGTGCAGGTGGGCGAGTTCTCCTCGATCATCGGCTTGATCAAGCGCACCCAGCGCGTATTCGGGCGGATCTTCACGGTCTCGGGTGTGGTGGTGGCGTTCCGTAAAAAGGCGCTGGACCGCATCGACTACTGGAGCACCGACATGATCACCGAGGACATCGATGTCAGTTGGAAGCTGCAGCTCGATCACTGGAGCATTTTTTACGAGCCGCGTGCACTGTGCTGGATCTTGATGCCCGAGACCGTCGGCGGCCTGTGGAAACAGCGCCTGCGCTGGGCCCAGGGTGGTGCTGAAGTGTTGTTCAAAAACATCCGGGGTATCTGGCAATGGCGCCATCGCTACCTGTGGCCGCTGATGTTCGAATACTGCCTGTCCACCGGTTGGGCCTTCACCTTCCTGCTCTCGGTGATTTTCTGGGGCCTGGGCAAATTCATTGTGCTGCCGCCGGCGATCACCGTGGACTCCCTGGTCCCGCCGGCCTTTACCGGCCTGGTGCTGGCGATGGTGTGTCTGGTGCAGTTTGCGGTGAGCATCCTGATCGACCGCCGCTATGAGAAAGACCTGTGGAAAACCCTGTTCTGGACCGTGTGGTACCCGATGGTGTTCTGGCTGGTCAGCCTGTTCACCACCCTGGTCAGTTTCCCCAAGGTGCTGTTCAACCAGCACCAGAAGCGCGCGCGCTGGGTCAGCCCGGATCGCGGTATCAAACCTGTTGAAGAGGAGGCGTGATCATGAAACTGGTCAGAACCCGCCAAAGTACCGTGATGTGGCTCATCGATGTGTTGTTGACCCTGATGGCCTGGGCCGGGTTGGTCTGGCTGCTGGCGCGCGGGATCACCTCGATGCTGAACACCCACGGCGGCCCACGCATCGAGGCGCCGATTTTCGCGGCGCTGAACACCTTGCAGATCTACCTGTGGATCGCACTGTTCAACGCCGTGATCCTGGTCACCTGGGCACGCTACCAGCAACGCAAGGGGCGCAAGTTCGCCCAGCGGCGCGCCGAGGCCAAGGCGCTCAGCGATCAGAACCTGAACGAGAGTTTCAGCCTGGCCGAGGGCGACCTGGAGCAATTGCGCCGACCGGGTGTACTGGTGATTCACAACGACGAAGACGGCGGCGTGGCGGAAGTCAAAGCCCACGTCTCCCGCGACGTGGAAAAACAAGGATTGACCCTGGTGCCCGAGAAAAAAGACGTCAGCTAAGGACTGTAAATCCAATCCAATGTGGGAGGGGGCTTGCTCCCGATAGCGGTGGTTCAGCTAATGAATACTTGGCTGACACACCGCTATCGGGGGGCAAGCCCTCTCCCACAATTGTCTATCCACTCGACCTCGAACATGAATGTCGACAAGTGGGACCCAATTCACAAAAACGCCGCGAACTATTCGGTTCTTTTCGGTACTAACTTATCTCGGAAGAACTTAGTGGCCAAATACTGGCAGTTATAAGTTCATTCGATAAATCGCTATCAAAAGAGCTGCCGCCTGTCGGAATAGTACTTCGAGTTTCAGGCCGCCTGTATTTTTGATGATTATTTATTGTTAGCAATCAACTAGTTGTGAGATTAACGAGTGCGAATGTGCAACTGGCTCAGCTTCTTGGGTTGGCGCAAGTTCAATGTTAGTTTCGCGGCCCTTGATTTTCGACGGACCGAATATGTTTTTTTTATTGCCACGGACTCGGTATTTCCTCTGCACGTTGCTGCTCGCCTATATGAGCGCAAACAGTGCCATGGCCGCTCCTACGCCCGGGGACCAGGACCTGATCCGCGACCGTCAGAATCGCCTGCTCGAAGAGCAACAGCGGCGCCTGCAGGAACTCCAGGATCTGCCCGGCAAAGCGGCCAAGCCCGAGGCCCCGGCCACGCCGGCAGATACCCGTTGCTTCCCCATCCAGGACATCGAACTCAAGGGCGCCGACAGCCTGTCCGCCGCCGACCGTACCCGCCTGCTCAAACCCTACATCGGCCAATGCCTGGGCGTTACCCAGCTCAACGAACTGCTCAAGGTCATCACCGACTACTACATCGCCAAGGGCCACGTCACCAGCCGCGCCTACCTGCCGCAGCAGGACCTGTCCAGCGGCCATCTGCAAGTGCTGGTGGTCGAAGGCAAACTCGAAGGCATAAAGGGCGCCCAGGGCAGCACGGTCACCGACCGCGAACTGGCCATGGCGTTTCCCGGCAAGGTCGGTGAAGCGCTCAACCTGCGCGAAGTCGAACAATTGGTGGATCAACTGAGCCGCCTGCCGTCCAAACAGGCGCAAATGGAGTTGACCCCCGGCACGCAGATCGGCGGCAGCGAAGTGCTGGTCAAAAACCAGCCGCAAAAACCCTGGCGCGCCAGCCTGTCGCGCAACAACGACGGCCAGAAAAGCACCGGCGAACAGCAATGGGGCGCCGGCCTTGAGTGGGACAGCCCGCTGGGCCTGGCCGATCAACTGATCCTGCGCGGTGGCCACGACGCCATCAGCGACCATCAGAAAACCTCGAAAAACAGCATGCTGTATTACAACGTGCCGTGGGGCTGGTGGAACTTCAGTTACACCTACAGCGAGAGCGATTACCGCACCTACGGCGTGACCAACGACTTCAAGTTCAAGCAGAACGGCGACAACCAGAACCACCAACTGCGTGCCGAGCGAGTCATCCACCGCGACGACGTCAGCAAGACGTCGGTGAACGTCGGCCTGGCACACCTGCGTACCAACAACTACATCCTCGACGTGCGCACCGCGCCCAGCAGCAACCGCCTCAGCGAATTGCAACTGGGCGTCAACCACGGGCGACGCATCGGCAGTGCTTTCGTCAACCTCGACCTTGGCATGCAGAACGGCATCGGTTTGTTCGACGCCCAGTCTCAGGAAGAGCGCGACTCGCTCGGCCGTCGCCAACCCAATTCGCGCTACCGCAAGTACACCGCCACCGTCAGCTACCTGCAGCCATTCAGCCTGTGGGGCGAGTCGTTCAGCTTCAGCAGCCTGGCTACCGGCCAACGCAGTGAAGACGTCCTGTTCAGCCCCCAGCGCATGAGCCTGGGGGGCTCGGCCTCGGTGCGTGGTTTCAAGGACCAGCAACTGATGGGCGACAGCGGCGGTTACTGGCGCAACGAAGTGCGCTGGGCCCGCCCTGTGACCCTCGACTGGATGCGCCCGGCGTTCGCCGAATACGGCGCCAGCATCGGCTATGACCAGGGTGTGATCACCCATGATCGTTACAACGACAACGTTCATGGCCGAGTCTCCAGCAACTCTCTGGAATTGTTCGCCCGGGGCAAACATGTCAGCACCAGCGTGACCTTTGCCCATTCGCTGGAAAGACCCGGCGTGCTGACCGAACGCGAAGCACCGATCTACTTCCGTATGGATTTCTTCCTGTAATTCAACGCTGCACCGCAACGAGAGTCTGAAAATGGATGTTCGCCAATTCGCCTTCCTGGCCCGCCAACCTTCTGCTGCCCTGAGGCCGCGAGACGCGTTCTTCGGTCTGCCCAAGCGCGGGCTGGTGCTGATCCTCGCCAACGCGCTGTTCTGGCAGCCTCTGCTGGCCCAGGCCGAAGGTATCGTGGTCGCCACCCCAGGCACCACGGTGGGCGCGGCGGGCAATGGCGTGCCGGTGGTGAACATCGCCACGCCCAACGGCGCAGGCGTGTCCCATAACCAGTACACGGACTACAACGTCGGCCCCAACGGCGTGATCCTCAACAACGCCAATAGCCCCATGGCCAACACCCAGCTTGGCGGCTATATCGTTGGCAACCCCAACCTCAAGGGCGGCGCCGCGAACGTCATCCTCAACGAAGTCACCGGCGCCAACCCCAGCCAGTTACGCGGTTACACCGAAGTGGCGGGGCAGTCGGCCAAGGTCATCGTCGCCAACCCGTACGGCATCACCTGCAGCGGTTGCGGCTTTATCAACACCCCGAACGTCACCCTCACCACCGGCAAACCGGTGCTCGACGCGGCCGGCCAACTCAAGAGCTACCAAGTCGACGGCGGCGCCGTGACCATCGACGGCCAGGGCCTGAACGCCAGCAGCGTCGACCGCTTCGAAATCATCACCCGCTCGGCCAAGATCAACGCGCAAATCAACGCGCGCCAGCTCACCGTGATTGCCGGGCGCAATGACGTTGACGCCCAAAGCCTGAAAACCACCGCGCGCGCCGACGACGGCAGCACCAAGCCGGAACTGGCCATCGACTCATCGGCCTTGGGCGGCATGTACGCCGGCGCGATCAAGCTGGTGGGCACCGAAGCCGGCGTGGGCGTGAAGCTCGACGGCACACTGGCGGCCAGTGGCGGTGATATTCAGTTGGACGCCAATGGTCGCTTGACCATGGCGCAGGCAGCGGCCACCGGTAACGTCACGGTCAATGCGCAGAATATCGACCTCACCGATAAGGTCTACGCCACCGGTAATGTGCAACTGACCAGCGCCCAGACGTTGGTCAACCGCAAGAGCGTGGCCGCCGGCCAACGCATCGACATCAATGCGGCCACGGTCAACAACCCCGGCATCATCGAAGCCGGCGTCGCCCCCGACAACACCCGCAATATCACCGGCGACCTGGTGATTAACGCGCAAACCGTCAACACCAACGGCAACCTGCTGGCCAGCCGCGCACTGGCGATCACCGCCGCGCAAGCGTTGACCAATCAGGGTGCGATCATCCAGGCCAAAACCGTCGACGTCAGCAGCGCCAAACTGACCAACCAGGGCGCTACCGCACGCCTGTTTGGCGAACAAAGCCTGGCGCTCAACTCGCCGGCCATCGTCAACCTCGGCGGCCTGATTCGTTTTGGTGACGGCCAGGCCGCAAGTCTCAACAGCGCCTCGCTGGATAACCGCCAGGGCCGCATCGAAATGGCCGGCGGCAGCCTGGTGCTCACCAGTGCCGACCTCAACAACAACGGCGGACAAATCATCGCCAACAACCTGACCGTGAATGCGGGCAGCCTCAACAACCAGAACGGCGTAGTGGTCGCTGGCGCCACCACCGTGAACGCCACTGACCTGGATAACAGCCTCAAGGGCCTGATCCAGGCCGACGCCGGCGCGCTCACCCTCAACGTCGCCAACGCCTTCAACAACAGCCAGGGGTTTGCCCAAGCCAGCACCGATCTGAACCTCAACGCCGGCAGCCTCAGCAGTAACGCCAATGGCGTGCTGAGCGCCGACACCGGCAAGCTCACCCTCGTGACTGCGCAACAGCTCAATAACGCACAGGGCCGTTTGCAGGCAGGCAAGGGCGATATTGAACTGCATGCCGCGAGCCTGGATAACCAGAGCGGCGTGATCGTCGGCAAGCAACTGTTGCTCGCCGCCAGTGACATCGACAACCGCGCCGGCACCGTGCTGGGCAACGCCGTCGATGTGACCGCTAAGACCCTCAACAACAGCGGTAAAGGCTCGTTGATCAGCGATGCCGGTGACGTGACGCTCAACATCAGCGACCTGCTGACCAATACCGGTGGCGCGATTGACGCTGGTGAACGCAGCGTGCTGGTCAAACAGCTCACCACCCTCAACAACAGCGGCGGCCTGCTGCGTGGCAAGCGCCTGGACATCACCGCGCAGCATCTGGACAACGATAACGGCCAACTGCTGGCCGGCAACCTTGGCCTGAACTACAGCGGCCAAGAGCTGAGCAACCGCAAAGGCCTGATCCTCAGCGGCGGCGCCCTCACCGAATTGACCACCGGCAGCCTGGACAACCAGGGCGGCACCGTGCAGGGCGATACCCTGACCGTCACCGCCGACTCGGTCGACAACGGCAGCGGCGGCCTGATGGCGAGCCTGATCGGCAATCTGCAACTGACCGTTGAAGCCCTGGCCAACCGCGGCGGCAAGCTGTTCGGCAAAGAGCAGGTGACCATCAGCGGCGGCGCCCTCGACAACAGTGCGGGCGGCCAGCTCAGCGGCAATCAGCTCAACCTCACGTCACGCGACACCTTGACCAACCGCGGCGGCCTGATCGAGGCCAACCAGGGCCTGACCGTCGGTGGCGGCAACCTCGACAACAGCGCGGGTGGTCAACTGCGCGCCTTGAAAGGGATCACCAGCAGCATCAACGTCAGCGGCGCAGTCAATAACCAGAATGGCATTCTGGAGTTTGGCAGCCAGAGCTTCAGCCTCGACGCCGCCAGCCTGAACAACCAGTCCGGCCAATTGCAGCACGCCGGCAGCGGCCTGATGCGCGTCCACACCGCCAGCCTCACCGGCAGCCAGGGCGATATCAACGGCATGGGCACAGCCGACTGGGCATTCGGCAAGGTCGATGGTCTGGGCCGTGTGCAACTCAACGAAGTCATCACCTATAAAAGCAGCCAGGCGCTGGCGCTGAAAGCCGGTGACCGCATGGCCAGCGGCAAGGGCCTGGTCATCGACGTGGCCAGCCTGGATAACGGCGGCGAACTGCTGAGCGACGGTGACCTGAGCATCACCACCGGCGACATGACCAACACCGGCCGCGTATCGGCCCTGCAAACGCTCACCGTTACAGCCAATAACCTGAGCCAGAACGGCGGCCGTCTGGCCGGCACCAGCACCCGTCTGAGCCTGACCGGCACCCTCGACAGCCTCGGTTTCCTCACTGCGCGTCAGCAACTGGATATCGCCGCGGCGCAGATCAATAACCGCGGCACCCTCGGAGCCCAGGGTGCGGTAAATCTCACTGCGGTCAACGGCATCACCAACGCGGCCGATTCGCTGCTGTTCAGCGGTGGCGACCTGACTCTGCGCGCCAATGGTTTCAGCAACCTCCATGGCGACGTCTACAGCAAAGGCGACTTGAGCTTCGCCGCGCGCGATGGCGGGCGTGCCGCGCTGTTCAGCAACCGTTCCGGCACCGTGGAAAGCGAAGGCTCAATCGGCATCAATGCGGGCTTTATCGAAAACGCCAAAGATGAATTCGAACTCGGGCAGACGCTAACCACCGGCAGCTTGAGTTGGATCTGTGGCCAGCACTGCGGCGAAAAAGACTGGTGGGAAAAAGGCATAATCACCATCTACGAGACGTACCTTGAGGCGGCGACCAAGGATTCGGCATCGGCGCGCCTGGTAGCTGGCAAAAACATGCTGCTGCAAGGCGACAATGTGCAGAATCGCTACAGCCTGATGGCTTCCAATGGCGACTTGAGTATTGCCGCCGGTGACCTGCTGAACCAGGGCGCTGGTACGCGCACGGGGCAGCGCAAGATTGTCATCAGCACGCCAGAACGCGTTTCCGACGATTTGTTTGAACGCATGCAATGGGTCGACGTTCCCGCTTTCAATGCGGCCACGGCGGCTGGGCATTTCGATAAGGCACGCTTCGAAGAACTGAAAAACCGCTCACCTAATAGCTTGCCTTTCGCTTACGCAAGCGACGTCACCACCTGGACCAACAACAGCGGCCCCGGCTACGACGCCACCCTGCAAGCTGGCGGCACGGTCAACCTCAATGTCACCCGCATCTTGCAAAACGGTACGCTGCACGACAACACCCTGGCCCAACTCACCGGACGCCTGGGCGATAACCAGACCGGCATCCCGGTCGGTGGCATCAACATCAACCTGAGCCAACACGCCAACAGCCCCGGCGCCCAGGCGCCTGGCAGCGTACTGCCGGTGGTTACCCCAGCAGCGGGTGGCGGTTTTGTACCCGTTGACTACACCGGCGTGGCCTTCGCCCCGGTCGACCCCACCACCGCGCCCAACTTCCAGTTGCCCAAGGGCGAGTACGGCCTGTTCGTCAAAAACGCCGACCCCACCAGCCACTACCTGATCGAAACCAACCCGGAATTTGCCAGCCTCACCGGCTTCTTCAGCTCCGACTACATGCTCGGCAAACTCGGCTTCACCAGCGACAACGCCTGGCGCCGCCTCGGTGATGGCCAATACGAAAGCCGCCTGATCCGCGACGCGGTGCTCGCGCAAACCGGCCAACGCTTCCTCGCCGGCGGCCTGACCAGCGACGCCGACCAGTTCCGCTACCTGATGGACAACGCCCTGGCCAGCAAGGACGCCCTGCGCTTGAGCCTCGGCGTGACGCTCACCCGCCAGCAGGTCGGCGCCCTGACCCACGACATCGTGTGGATGGAAAACCGCGTGGTCGACGGCCAGACCGTCCTCGTGCCGGTGCTCTACTTGGCCCAGGCGGAGTCGCGCAACGTGCGCGGCAACAGCCTGATCCAGGGCCGTGACCTCAACCTGTTCACTGGCGGCGACCTGATCAACGTCGGCACCCTGCGCGCCAGCAACAACCTCTCCGCCGCCGCCGGCGGCAGTCTCTACAACGGCGGCCTAATCGAAGCCGGCAACAACCTGACGCTGCTGGCCCAGGACAGCATTCGCAACGCCATGGCCGGTGAAATTCGCGGCAAGCAAGTGAGCATGAAAGCAGTCAGGGGTGACATCACCAACGACAGCACCGCTATCCAGGTCCGCGACGGCGTAGGCATGCGCACCCTCACGGACAATAGCTCCAGCCTCATCGTCGCTCGTGAAAACCTGGCCATGGATGCTGGCCGCGACCTCATCACCCGAGGCGCCCTGACAGGCGGCACCGACGTCACCTTAATCGCCGGCCGCGACATCAGCATCCTGCCTGTCAGCGACACCAGCGTGAAACACACCTTCAGCGACGGCGGGCAAAAATCCAGCATCACCACCGACGTCAAAAACCTCGCCGCCAGCGTCACGGCGGGCGGCAACCTCAATATGAAAGCCGGGCAGGACGTCAACATCATCGGCAGTAATGCCTCCGCCGGCAAAGACTTCAACATCGACGCCGGGCGCGATTTCAACGTGTCGTCGGTCAGCGATGTGCACAACGTCGAGGGCAAGGAAAAGCACGGCAAGAAACGCATCAAGACAGCGGACGAGCAGACCACCCAAGTGGCGAGTGTGCTGACGGCGGGTGGGGATTTTGTCAGCCAGGCTGGGCGTGACACCACGATCGTGGCGAGCAGGATCAGCGCGGGGAATGAGGCTTATCTGTATAGCGGGGATAAGTTGAGTT
Source organism: Pseudomonas sp. B14(2022) (assembly GCF_012030485.1). Lineage (NCBI taxonomy): Bacteria > Pseudomonadati > Pseudomonadota > Gammaproteobacteria > Pseudomonadales > Pseudomonadaceae > Pseudomonas > Pseudomonas sp. B14(2022). Next base: position 194,687 of record NZ_JAAUVM010000010.1, on the reverse strand, counting down.
TGTTGGCGGCGCAGAACAGCACCTACAGCCTTTACGACATGAAGGAGAAGGGTGGCTGGGGCGCGAAGAAGACCAAGCGCGATGAGGTGACACGCGTTACGAATGTGGGGACTGAGATCAAGACTGGTGGTGATTTGTCCCTGGTCAGTGGCGGTGATCAGCTGTATCAGCGGGCCAAGCTTGAGAGTGGTAACGACCTGGCCATCACCAGTGGCGGTGCGGTGACGTTCGAGGCAGTCAAAGACCTGCACCAGGAGAGTCACGAGAAAAGCAAGGGTGACTTGGCTTGGACCAGCGCCAAGGGCAAGGGTAATACCGACGAGACGTTGCGTCAGAGTGAGTTGGTGGCGCAGGGCGAGCTGGCAATCAAGGCCGTGGACGGCTTGAAGATTGATATAAGGCAGGTTAACCAGAACACGGTAAGCCAGACCATCGACGCGATGGTCCAGGCGGACCCGCAATTGGCCTGGATCAAAGAGGCCGAAAAGCGCGGGGATGTGGATTGGCGGCAGGTTAAAGAGCTGCACGACTCGTTCAAATACAGCAATTCGGGCCTGGGTGCTGGCGCGCAAATTATCATAGCGATCATTGTTACCTACTTCACGATGGGGGCTGCCAGCGGCGCAATCGCCGCCGCTGGGACGGGTACCTCGATGGCTGGGGCGACGGCTGCTGCCACAGCCACATCTGCCGCAGGCTGGGCCAACGCTGCGGGCAGCGTTGTGCTTGCCGGCATGGCCAGTAATGGTGCGATCAGTACGATCAATAACCGTGGCAATTTGGGCGCAGTGTTTAAGGACGTAACTTCCAGCGACGCGATGCGAGGCTATGTTGTATCGGGCGTTACTGCGGGGTTAACCGCAGGGTTCTACGACGACTGGACCAGCACTCAGACAGGCACTACTACTGCGCTGCCTAACTCGGGTGTGGTGACATCTGCTAGCCCATTGAGTACCTGGCAAGGTGTTGGTCAATTTACTGCGAATCAGGTTCTGCAAAACGGCACATCGGCCATCCTGACTAAAGCGCTGGGAGGAGAGGCCAGCCTTGGGGATGCACTGCAAAGCAGCCTTGCCAATGCATTTGCTGCTTATGGCTTCAACATGATTGGTGACGTCTCCAAGAATCGGTTCGCCGACGGCGGTATCACCAAGATTGGGCTGCATGCATTGATGGGCGGGCTGGCAGCTGAAGCGGCCGGCGGCGATTTCCGTACTGGTGCGTTGGCAGCAGGTGTGAACGAAGCTCTGGTAGACAGCCTCGCCAAACAGTACGCCAGCATGCCGGAGGATAAGCGAAAGAGCTTGCTGGTGATGAGCTCGCAGTTGGTTGGTGTGCTTGCCGCGTCGGTGGACAGTGATGCTGATGGCAAAAGCTTGCAGACCGGGGCTTGGGTTGCGAGCAACGCGACACAGTACAATTTCCTGAACCATTCGGATGTAATTGAGTTAGAGGCGGCAGAAAAAGATTGCCACCCAAATGGAACCTGTGACCAAGTCAAAAAAGAGTTCGATGCTCGTAGTGCTGCGAACCTGGCCCGATTGGATAATTGCGAAGCGACGCACAACTGCGCGCAAATTCGCGCCGAGCTTGATGAGGGTTCTAAAGCGATCGTTGCATCGGTAGAAAGAACTGAGACACTTAACCCTGGCGGATCAAGTAATGACTTGGTGGCTAGCTATCGAACTGTCAATGAACAGGAATGGACTAAGGCAGGCCAGCTGCACCTTAATCAAATCGCTAATTTATGGGTAAATGGTGATCCTACATGGATGAAGGAAGGTTCCCTTTACCTCGATCAAACAGGATTCAACCCGTTCGGAATCAACGTAGTTCCTGGCATGCTTCCCGGCGGCGGTGCTGGAAGCGTAGGGGCGGCAGGTGTTAAACCAACAATTAGTCCAGGCCATGAGGCCATGGCCGAAACTGGAAAACCGAGATGGGATACTCCTCAGTCGCGTGTAGATGGAGAGTTTGGGCCGACTAACGGTAATCACGCTGATACGCCGAAGGTTAAGGTTGAAGACTCAAACTATCCAAGTCCGATAGTGAATCCGGCAACAAATAAGATAGTTACAGAACATATAGTGGCTCCGTCAGGCAAGGCGCCTAAAACGGCAAATCCGAATTCGATTTATGAAATTTCCCGTGCAGACGGTAGCAAAAGTGTGACTTACTATGATGAATTGGGGCGGACGTTTTCTAGAGAAGATTATGGTCAGCAACGGAGTCATGGCAGCTTAGGTTACGCTACGGACGGTCGGGCGGTGCCTCATGAGCACAAAATAGAATATAACGATCGGGGGTTCGTCGATAAGCAGTATTATCGAGAAGTAAGTGCCGACGGAAAAGTTGTCGGGCCTTGGATTTTAGATAAGTAGGTATCAGCATGTCGAATGATGTATGTGGATATGTTTTTCCGCCACCCAGCCCGGACGCTTGGGTAGCGTTGGATAAATATATTTCCGAAAGCGATTTGGGGATATTCAAAATTAGCAGCGCGGAGCTATTTAATTATCCGCCAGAGTTATTGCCAAGCGAAGAAACCTTTGTGTTTCTGATTGGGGATAGACCCGGGTATCCCAATGCTACATATTTGACTGACTATAATCAGTATGATCCGCTGTATTCGGATATCGGGTTTCCTGGTGATCCGGTAGAAAGAGTTAAAATTTTATTGGCGGCGATTTTTGAGATTGTTGCAATTTGTGAATGTAAAAAACTTGTATTTTCAATTTCAGACAGTAGCCAAATAGAAGAAATTAAACAAGTTAATGTTTTTTGTGTTGTTGATGTCGTTTTGTCAGATTTCGAACGTGCGCAGGCCCCACCGGACACTTTATACGAAGTTTCTATAGGATAAGTTAAATGGGCAGAGAAAATTCAGACGGGTGACGTAATGATGTTCTTTGTCGGTAGAAACGTAATGGCGACGAAAACGGGGTTATGACCATAGGGGAAAGAGGGCGAATTTATTTAATTTTAGCTGCAAAGTACATTAAATAAACATATCCCCTTCATAGGGGAATAGTGGTCTCCCCTTTTGCTGTTTATAAAGCTGTTTTAGACAGTTCGCAAAGGACTAGAGCAGAGGTTAATAAGCGTCTTGGAGTTGACTGAATGGATGAGTCGTTTCCAATTATAACTAAAAGAGTTAACTCTGATGGGAGAGTCGAGTGTCATTTAGGCTTTTCTTCTGATTGGGATGGTTTTGAATCGATTGTAAAATATTTAAAAAATATTGGCAGGCGAGCTCAGTTCAAACCGTTGATAATATTTATCCTCGACGTTGGGTGTTGATATGTACTGGGGTTATGTTAACTGTTTATCACGACAGTCAGATAGGGAATTACTTGATTGTGGGAAATGGTGAAGATAAGGATAACTTACTCGGTCAGATCGAGGCGGATTTGATTGGGCGGTTCCGTTGATTGCTAGTCAGTAATGTTTCTACTTTTCTCTCCCCATAAGAAAAGGGGAAAATTTATTTGAGTTAGGCTTGAAAAGCCTATTAGATAAAACTGTCCCCTTTTTCAAGAGTTGGAAATAATGTACACACAAAATGATCTTGCTAATGATCTTGAAAAAAATTATCCGCAGGGAGTAAAGGGGGCGGATTTATTTAGGCGTGGTGTTGGTTCGTAAGTTATTAAATAAATTTGTCCCCTTTATCTTGCTTTATCTGGAAGCCGGGGATCGGTCAGGGAGACACGCATATTCCGCTTCATCCTGATTCTTCACCCCCCGTTCGTCGCTGAACGCTTATAGATTAATGTAGAGGGACGTATGAGCACTTTGTCAGATGATTTTGATTTTTCTCTGCTTTCTGGCTGTTATCTGGAAATGGTTTGTTTTGGTGTGCGTATTACGAGGTTTGATTTTTCCAGGCCGCAGACATTCGCGGGTGTGCCGCCCTATAAAATTTCATTCTGTGTAGAAGCCGGGCTGAAATATGAAATTGACGACATTGTGGGGCAGCGCGAATTTAATGACTCGTCTACCAGTGCGCCTTTATTAGATTTTTTATTAATGGACGTTGAGTCTGTTGTGGAAGTCGAGCCGGATACATTACAAATAATATTCAGCACGGGAGCGAAAATTACCATCAAGCCGGATGTTGCAGATGGTTATGAGTCTTACTCGATTTATTTGGATTCCGGTGACGTCATCGTCGTTTGAGCGGGTCAGATTGCAGATAAAGCCGCTACGAATCCTGGCAAGCTTTATCCAAACGGAAATATGAAAGATGCACACGCTGAAATTGGTGTGATCCAGCAAGCATATAGCTCTGGTAAAACTGCCGGGGCGGACATGTCCATGACAGTCGCAGGAAAAGATGTATGCGGATTCTGCAAGGGTGACATAGCCGCTGCCGCAGAAAAGGCTGAGTTGAAATCTTTAACCGTAAAAGCTATAGATGATAAAACAGGACTTCCGAAAAACTATTACTGGGAGTCAGGTATGAAGTCTATTAAGGAGAAAAAATAGATGATAATCGGAGGGTATACGCTTAGTCCTGAAAATGGCAGATTGCAACTTCCTCTCATTGATCAGCCGTCTATGGAAGATGTAAGGTCTATTATATGTGAATATGGCAAAGTCGACGGCGTCGCTTCGTTAGCTATTGCCCCGGCACCTGAAGCCGGACCTTACGAAATCAATCTTTATGCTGATTCTGGAAATTATCTTCTGATGCTGAACCAATACCTTGAGGATGGTGAGCACGTTGTGCGTACTCTTAATAACACGTCGGCTGGAACAAAGTTGGTTGATATTCTGGGTGATTACTATCCTGCGAGCTTCGTCACTAGGGATATAGATGTCGTTATTTCTTGTTTTCAGGAATTTTTGAGGTCCGGTGATGTAAGTTTTTCAGTGTTGAATGCTTAGAGTGAAGACAGAATGTAGAGATTAAAGTAAGCGGATCTATTCAGGCATGGAGCCGTTTCAGACCAAAAGAGAAAAGAGGGCAGATTTTAAAAGTGCTTTATCATTTAAATACATCTGTCCCTGAGGAATCCCCACAAGTCTACTTCAGCCTCTTAGCTTCACTTCGACCTGGCGACGTTCGAAGCGCTCAAGGCGCGCTCCAGCGATTGGCGTTTTTCCGAGGTGAGCAACGTCACCACCTGGACCGTCAACGATAGCCGCGCCTACAGCCCCACACTGGTGGCATCAATATCAGCCTCAGTCAGCACGCCAACAACACGGGCACCGCCTTCACGCCCGTCGACCCCACCACCTCGCCGTACTTCCAGTTGCCCAAGGGCGAATACGGCCTGTTCGTCAAAAGCGCCGACCCCACCAGCCACTACCTGATCGAGACCAACCCCCAGTTCGCCAGCCTCTCGGGCTTCCTCAGCTCCGACTACATGCTCGGCAAACTCGGCTTCAGCGCCGACACAGCCTGGCGCCGCCTCGGTGATGGCCAATACGAAACCCGTCTGATCCGCGACGCCGTGCTCGCGCAAACCGGCCAACGCTTCCTCACCAGTGCCTTGAGCAGCGACGCCGACCAATTTCGCTACCTGATGGACAATGCGCTAGCCAGCAAAGACGCCCTGCGCCTGAGCCTCGGGGTATCCCCTCACCAACCAGCAAGTCGGCGCCCTGACCCACGACATCGTGTGGCTGGAAAACGCCACCGTCGCCGGCCAACAAGTGCTGGTGCCGGTGCTGTACCTCGCCCAGGCCAGCAACCGCCTGGCACCCAACGGCGCGTTGATTTCCGGCACTGACGTCAACCTGATCACCGGCAGCAACCTCAACAACGCCGGCACCTTGCGCGCTACCGGCAGCCTGCTGGCGAACGTCGGCGGCAACCTCACCAACAGTGGGTTGATGGAAGCCGGTGGTCGCCTGGACCTGCTCAGCGGCAACAACCTGACCAACCGCGCAGGCGGTGTGATCAGCGCAGGCAACGTCAACCTCGCCGCCGGCGCCGACCTGCTCAACGAACGCAGCGTCACCACACACGAAAGCGCCAGCAACTACCGCACTGAACGCAGCGACTTCGTCGACAGCGCCGCGCGCATCGAATCGGCCAACGATTTGGCCATGCAGGCTGGCGGCAACGTCAACAACGTCGGCGGCGTGCTCAAGAGCGGTGCCGACACCACGGTCAAGGCCGTGGGCGACGTCAACATCACCGCCTCGAAAACCCTCGACAGCGGCGCCATCGGCAACCGTTCCAGCTTCACCACCATCGCCCAACAGGGCTCTGTGGTCGACGCTGGCCGCGACTTGCATGTGATCGCCGGGCGCGATATCAGCGCCATCGCCAGCCAGGTCGAAGCCAAGCGCGACGTCAACCTGATTGCCACCCGCGACCTCAACGCCATCGCGGCAGCCAACGAGCAACACTCCACGGGCAACACGAAAAAGGTCAAGAGCATCGAAGACCACGTGCAGCAAGTGTCCAGCGTGATCAAGGCCGGCGGTGACGCCACCCTGAGCGCCGGGCAGAACCTGCAACTGGTCGCCAGCCAGGTCAATGCCGGCAACGAGGCGTACCTGGTATCCGGCAAAAACCTCGAGCTCAAAGCCGCCGAAAATCAGGACTACAGCTTCTACAGCAAGACCAAGAAAACCTCCCAGGGCAAAAAATTCCGCCTGGATGAAACCGACGTCGTGAACAACGTCGGCAGCCTGGTCAGCGCGGGGACGAACAGCACCGTCGTCGCCGGTGCAGACCTGCTGCTGGCCGGCAGTGCCGTCACTGCCGAAAAAGGCGCCACGCAACTGGTCGCCGGCCAGGACGTGAACATCCTCGCCGTCAGCAACGCCGACAGCGCCCGCCACGAACGCAAGGAAAGCAAAAGCAGTTGGGGCGGCCTCAAGTCGAGCAAAGTCCAGGACAAAGTCGACGAAAAACGCACCACCGCCCTGGGCAGCATGGTCTCCGGCGAAACCGTCACGGTCGCCGCCAAGCGCGACGCCACGGTCACCGGCTCGTCCCTGGTCAGCACCGGCGACCTCGCTGTCCAGGCCGGCCGCGACCTGACCATCGACGCGGCGCAAAACACCTTCGCCCGCACCGACATGCACAAGGAAAAAAATCGCGACCTCACCGGCGTGCTGACCGGCAACAAGCTCGGTATGGACGACATGACCGGCAACCAGAAGCTGTACATCAACAGCTCGAAGCACAACGGCACAGCCAATGAAATGACCTTGACCGGCAGCACGATTGGTTCGAGTGCGGGTAATGTGTCGCTGACGGCAGGGCGTGAGTTGAAGGTGGTGGCCAGTGATCTGGTGAGCACCAAGAACATGGAGTTGAGTGGGGCTGATGTCACCGTTACTTCGGGGATGGAGACGGCCAGTCAGACCAGTAAGGACAGTTCCAAGAGCTTGGCGGTTGGGCGCGTGATCGCGGGCACCGTGGTCGACACCGCCAACAGCATCCGCGACGCAGCCGAGGCGGCGCGCAGCTCCGACGACCCGCGCCTCAAGGCCGTGAAGATCGCCCAGGCGGCGCTGTCGATGTACAACCTGAATAACCAGGCGGGCGATCTCGCTAAACAAAGTACTGGCTTCAAGGACAAGACCGGTGGCTCTGCTGGTAACGGGTCGCTGATCAAGATCGGTACCGAACTGGCCAACACCCGTACCAAAAGCAGCAGCGAATACACGGCGCAGACCGCTCACCAGAGCAACCTCAACGCCGGGGGCAAACTGTCGATCATCGCTGCGGGCGACGCGCCGGGCACTGTGGGTGACTTGACGATTACCGGCAGTACGTTGAAAGCCGACAGCACGTTGCTGTCCGCGAAAAACAACATCCTGATGCAAAGCGCACAGAACACCACCGACCGCAAAAACGACGGTTCACGCAACAGGACCGCTATCGGTGCCAGCTTCAACATAGGCGAGCAAAACGGTTTCACCATCGACCTCGGTGCACAAACCGCCAAGAACCTTGGCTCGGGTGGCTCGGTTACCCAGGTCAACACCACGTTGGACACCGGGTCGCTGGTGCTGCGCAGCGGCCAGGACACCAGCCTGATCGGGGCGCAGGTACGCGCTGAGCGTATCGATGCCAACATCGGCGGCAACCTCAACATCCTGTCGCGCCAAGACACCGAAACGTCCAAGAGCAAGCAGAACAGCGCGGGCTTCGGTGCGAGCATCTGCATTCCGCCGATCTGTTATGGCTCCCCGGTAACCGCGTCGGCGAACCTGGCGGCTTCGAAGATGAACAGCGACTACCAGGCGGTTACCGACCAGAGCGGCTTCTTTGCCGGTAAGGGTGGCTACACCATCGATGTGGCCAAAAACACCACCCTGCAAGGTGCGGTGATTGCCAGCGAGGCTGCGGCCGACAGGAACCTGCTGCTCACCGATCGGTTGCTGGTCAGTGACATCAAGAACAAGAGCGAGATCAAGAGCCAATCGGCCGGCGTCAGCGTCTCCGGTTCCTACAGTAGCGGCGCGAGTACCCTCACGCCGGGTGCCTTGTATGGAATGTCGCTGAACGATTCGGACCACAGCTACACGCGCAGTGCCGTCAGCGAAGGCACGATCGTGGTGCGTAACCCTGAGGGTACGGGTGACCTGGTTGGCCTTAACCGCGACACCGCCAACGCCAACCAACGTCTCGACAAGCCTGATGAAAAGGCCATGCAGGAACGCATGGACCTGATCAAAAGCTCGATGGAGCTGACCAAGGGCATTGGCGACGCGATTGCTGCCGCGAAGATCAGGGACGCCGAAGACCCCACCACTGAGGCTGGCAAAGCCACGCGGCAGAAGCTAATTGAAGACGGCATCGCTAACCCGACTGCCGAACAAGTCAGCCAGCGTGCTCAGAAGGACTATGGCTTAGGGAGCAGCTTCCAGAGGGCCAGCCAAGCCGTCACCGCCATTGTTCAAGCGGTCATGGGTGGCAATGTTGGCGGTGCGTTGGCAGGTGCCGCGGCGCCGTACCTGGCACAGGAGATCAAGAAAAAAACTGAAGGCGACCCTTACGCCAACCTGATGGCTCACGCAGTGCTTGGCGCGATGGTGGCGCAAGCGCAAGGAAATTCGGCGCTGGCAGGGGGCACCGGCGCTGCGATGGGTGAGTTGATTGCCCGTCAACTTTATCCGGGCACCGCAACAAGTGACCTGACGCAAGCGCAAAAGGAAACGGTTTCCGCCTTGTCGACCTTGGCTGCGGGGGTGGGCGGAGGGCTCACTGGCGGTGATATGCTCGGTGCCTCCGCTGGCGCTCAGGCAGGACGTAATGCGGTGGAGAATAACTGGCTGAGTGAGACAGAAGCCCGCGCACTTGATAGAGAACTATCGGCCTGCAAAAACGTTAAAGGCGACTGCGGTCTAGTATTAAAAAAATATATTGAAATCAGTAATGAAAACAGTAAAAAAATGATGGGTCGTTGCATTGGCGGTGGTTTAACGTGTGTCCTACGGGAAGAGGAAATTCAGGCAAGCACCAATGCTGCGAGAGATGCCGACCCGTCACAGTTCCGCCTGAGTGAAAAATTGAAAAATCCCGAGGCTGTCGCACTGGTAAATTACCTCAATGGCTCGGACCTTAAATTTTTGAAGGAAAATATTACTGACACAGACCGAGTCATGTCAGTTGTCATCGATCCGCTCTCTTGGCCGGTAATGGTGATGGGCGGAAGTTCAATCCTTACTAACGCTTTGACCAAAGGTAAAGAGCAATTGATAGCGGTGGGCGCTTCCGCAGGTATTGGTGCAGCTATCCAATATGGAACGACAGGAAAAGTGACACTGTCGGACGTGATTGGCTCTGGGGTAGTCGGCGCGATCACAGCTGGCAAAGGTTACAATCCGACGGTTACTTGGAATGCAACGGGTGGTTATTATCAAGCGGAAATGAAAGGGGAAGACCCATTTATGGGAGCTTTGTTAAGTAAGGCGGGCGCTTCTGTGGGGTTTGCCGTTGGTAATACGATCAAGGCGCCTCTTGATAAGCTGCTTAACCCGGTGTCGAAGCAGTATGAGTGGATGCCGACTGGAATATGGACTATCAGCAGGCCGGCATCGCAAAGTTCCGTTCCCTCCATATTTGGTAATCTGGGCGACTCTGTATCGTCAGGATTTTTCAATAGTGGAGCTGATTTCTATTTGAAGAAAAGAGACAACAATGAAAAAGAATGAACCTTGGTGGGTTGCTATTTATCTTCCTTGTGCCTGTGCGTTCGGTCTGTTGTTTATGTGTGTGTTCTTTCAGGTTGCCGGGTATTGGTTGAGTGGTGGCGAGGACTTTATTGTGCTTATAAAAGAAAATACGCCGCTTTATTTAAAAATGGCTGGGGTTGGCTTTGTTCTAGGTTTTGTTCTGTGGTTTTTTAATATTCGTTGACTTTTAATTTAATAAAGGTGGCTGAGTTTTTGTATAAAAGGGTGCATGAAAGGGGGCGGATTTATTTAAACGTGACGCTAGTCGGTAGTCGATTAATAAATCTGTCCCCTTTAATTCCACTTGTGAAAGTAGTGCCAAAAAAGGAGGGTTGTAATCGTGAGCGACTCAGCTTCAATTATATCGGATGTGGCAATTGATGAAGATGCGTTTGCTGATTTTATCCACTCTATAGGCGGAGTCGTTAGTATCGGAAAACGTAATCGTGGAATATTGAATTGGGACGAGGCCACTTTGTATATTTCATTACTCAATTCCGAAAAATTCATGAATTTTTATGATTCGCAAGATATTCTCGATTGGGAAAATTTGTTGGGTGCCCCTCCTAAGACAATGATCGAAATGCAGTTGGGTCATTCGAAAGGCTCGATACGAGTTTGGCAAGAAATGGAATTGTGTTGTAGATGACGTTAATGCGGTGACGCTTAACTACTCCGAAGTCTGTGACAGGTACACAAGGTCGAGTATGAAATAGGAGAAAATAGGGGTCAGACCACGATTATTACACCAATGTATATTGGTGGTCTGACCCCTATTTCTCGGGGGGCAGCAATGAGCATGGAAGACATAGTGGCTGACAGACTTGGAAGAGTAGTTGCTGATGGATTTGATATTTTTAAAATATCAAAAGAGGCACTTGATATTTACCAAGATCCAAAACTTTCTCTCACAAAAGCTTTAGATGTTGCGTTGTTGTCACTAATGGCAATGGTCGAAGGGCCAGAGTTTGAGATGACAGAAAAAGAATTTTATGATTTTTTATCTGATATTCGACAGATGTAGTTTTCATATACCCAACTTGATCAAGCGGTAATTCCGTGGGCGCAAAAGGCAATAGCCTTTACAATGAGGCGGTCGATGCGAGCAAGTAAACTTATAAATACCCTGCTGCTGATAGTTTCATTGTTGGCGGTGGTGTGTGGGGTGAGTACGTTTTTCGGCATGATGGTCGCCATAGTGGTTGGTATACTGCTTCGCACAGATTCGAACTGGGTGTTCATCTGGATTGGATTTCCCTTGTCAGCAATATTTGCTGTGTGCTGGATAGTTGCACGGTGGGATTATGTGAAATCTTTTATATCCGGGCGTGGTGGGTGGTAGAGCGGGTAATCGAGGTCAGATAACGTTTGTTTGAGTGTCTATGGAATTGAGCTTGCAATATTACGATCTTTAAAAATTAGTTTTATTTTTATCTATTTGAAATTTTTTAAATAAGGCGGTTATGAAAATAACCGCCCATTTTTATTTATGAAATTTGTGAATTCAACTTCCGCCCAATCACATCCAGCAAATCACACCCATCCCGCAGCGGAATAGCCAGCAACAGCGCAAAGTCGTGAAGCACAATCGCATCACTGCTGATCTCTTCCCGAAATGCGAGGTTCTCCAAAAATTGAGTTACCGCACGAATGCGATACGCGGCGGCATCATAGAGAACATCTAGGGGCGCTTGTGTGTCGATCACCAGCGCGGGGATGGTTGAGTCATGGCCCGTAAGCGGCATGTATCTATTCATAGGTAAAACCTCGGTCGATGTAATGAAAGCTGTCACCTATCGTCGCCAAACGAATGGGTGACAGCTGTACGCAGGTTGGCGAACCGGGACCGAGTTCCGGCAGACCCGAAGGTCTCCCGCGCACAGCTGCCATAAAGCAGCGATGCGGGTACGGAAACCCCTGCAAGCAAGCAGAAAGCTTTCGCATACGGTCAACGGATCGCCAAATCCGATCGCCCTTTTGGACGACCGGCGGACTATAAGTCCTCAGCGTAAAAACACGCAAGGCATCAAAAGGCCAACGTCGCCCTTCGAGCCGGCGCCAACCTCAACGCCATCGCGGCAGCCAACGAGCAACACTCCACGGGCAACACGAAAAAGGTCAAGAGCATCGAAGACCACGTGCAGCAAGTGTCCAGCGTGATCAAGGCCGGCGGCGACGTCACCCTGAGCGCCGGGCAGAACCTGCAGCTGGTGGCCAGCCAGGTCAATGCCGGCAACGAGGCCTACCTGGTCTCCGGCAAAAACCTCGAGCTCAAAGCCGCCGAAAACCAGGACTACAGCTTCTACAGCAAGACCAAGAAAACCTCCCAGGGCAAAAAATTCCGCCTGGATGAAACCGACGTCGTGAGCAACGTTGGCAGCCTGGTCAGCGCGGGGACGAACAGCACAGTCGTCGCCGGTGCAGACCTGCTGCTGGCTGGGAGTGCCGTCACTGCTGAAAAAGGCGCCACGCAGCTGGTGGCCGGCCAGGACGTGAACATCCTCGCCGTCAGTAACGCCGACAGCGCCCGCCACGAACGCAAGGAAAGCAAAAGCAGTTGGGGCGGCCTCAAGTCGAGCAAAGTCCAGGACAAAGTCGACGAAAAACGCACCACCGCCATGGGCAGCATGGTCTCCGGCGAAACCGTCATCATCGCCGCCAAGCGAGACGCCACGGTCACCGGTTCCAACCTGGTCAGCACCGGCGACCTCGGCGTCCAGGCCGGCCGCGACCTGACCATCGACGCGGCGCAGAACACCTTCGCCCGCACCGACATGCACAAGGAAAAAAATCGCGACCTCACCGGCGTGCTGACCGGCAACAAGCTCGGTCTGGACGACATGACCGGCAACCAGAAGCTGTACATCAATAGCTCGAAGCACAACGGCACGGCCAATGAAATGACCTTGACCGGCAGCACCATTGGTTCGAGTGCGGGCAATGTGTCGTTGACGGCGGGGCGTGAGTTGAAGGTGGTGGCCAGTGATCTGGTGAGCACCAAGAACATGGAGTTGAGTGGGGCGAATGTCACCGTTACTTCGGGGATGGAGACGGCCAGTCAGACCAGTAAGGACAGTTCCAAGAGCTTGGCGGTTGGGCGCGTGATCGCGGGCACCGTGGTCGACACCGCCAACAGCATCCGCGACGCAGCCGAGGCGGCGCGCATCTCCGACGACCCGCGCCTCAAGGCCGTGAAGATCGCCCAGGCGGCGCTGTCGATGTACAACCTGAATAACCAGGCGGGCGATCTCGCTAAACAAAGTACTGGCTTCAAGGACAAGACCGGTGGCTCTGCTGGCAACGGGTCGCTGATCAAGATCGGTACCGAACTGGCCAACACCCGTACCAAAAGCAGCAGCGAATACACGGCGCAGACCGCTCACCAGAGCAACCTCAACGCCGGGGGCAAACTGTCGATCATCGCTGCGGGCGACGCGCCGGGCACTGTGGGTGACTTGACGATTACCGGCAGTACGTTGAAAGCCGACAGCACGTTGCTGTCCGCGAAAAACAACATCCTGATGCAAAGCGCACAGAACACCACCGACCGTAAAAACGACGGTTCACGCAACAGGACCGCTATCGGTGCCAGCTTCAACATAGGCGAGCAAAACGGTTTCACCATCGACCTCGGTGCACAAACCGCCAAGAACCTTGGCTCGGGTGGCTCGGTTACCCAGGTCAACACCACGTTGGACACCGGCTCGCTGGTGCTGCGCAGCGGCCAGGACACCAGCCTGATCGGGGCGCAGGTACGCGCTGAGCGTATCGATGCCAACATCGGCGGCAACCTCAACATCCTGTCGCGCCAAGACACCGAAACGTCCAAGAGCAAGCAGAACAGCGCGGGCTTCGGTGCGAGCATCTGTATTCCGCCGATCTGTTATGGCTCCCCGGTAACCGCGTCGGCGAACCTGGCGGCTTCGAAGATGAACAGCGACTACCAGGCGGTTACCGACCAGAGCGGCTTCTTTGCCGGCAAGGGTGGCTACACCATCGATGTGGCCAAAAACACCACCCTGCAAGGTGCGGTGATTGCCAGCGAGGCTGCGGCCGACAGGAACCTGCTGCTCACCGATCGGTTGCTGGTCAGTGACATCAAGAACAAGAGCGAGATCAAGAGCCAATCGGCCGGCGTCAGCGTCTCCGGTTCCTACAGTAGCGGCGCGAGTACCCTCACGCCGGGTGCCTTGTATGGAATGTCGCTGAACGATTCGGACCACAGCTACACGCGCAGTGCCGTCAGCGAAGGCACGATCGTGGTGCGTAACCCTGAGGGTACGGGTGACCTGGTTGGCCTTAACCGCGACACCGCCAACGCCAACCAACGTCTCGACAAGCCTGATGAAAAGGCCATGCAGGAACGCATGGATCTGATCAAGAGTTCGATGGAGTTGACCAAAGGGATTGGCGACGCCATTGCTGCATCGAGAATCAAAGCGGCTAACGACCCCAACAGTGAAGTCAGCAAGGCGGCGAGAGAGAAACTCGTGGCGAATGGGGTTGCCAACCCGACGCCAGCTCAGATCAGCCAGCAAGCCCAGCAGGATTATGGCGTTGGCAGCAGCTTCCAGAAGGCCAGCCAGGCGGTGACTGCCGTGGTGCAAGCGGCGATGGGGGGCAGCGTTGGTGGTGCGTTGGCAGGGGCGGCGGCGCCGTATCTGGCGCAAACGGTCAAGCAGATGACCGAGGGCGACCCGAACGCCAACTTGATGGCTCACGCCGTGCTGGGTGCGGTGTTGGCGCGGGCCGGTGGTAACTCCGCGCTGGCAGGGGCAGCCGGGGCCGTGGTGGCGGAGAAAACCGCACAGCTGATCAAAGAAAGTCTGTATGGCGGAGTCAGTAACGAAAACCTGTCCGAAGCGCAAAAGCAGACAATTTCCAGTCTCTCGACCCTGGCGGCTGGGCTCTCCGGATCGTTGGTTGGCAAGGACGCGCTGAATGCGGTGGCAGCCGCGCAGGTTGGGAAGAATGCGGTTGAAAATAACCTTTTGAGTCCAGCCAACGAATCTTTGCTTCAAAAGGCTCGCGATGCGATCAAACGCAACAAGTACACCTCCGAGGACGCAAAGACGCTGATTGCGCTCGATCAACAAGATCAGATTTCAGATGCTTTGGTTGAGCGCCTGCGCCGCAACCCAGACTCGATGTCGGCTGCCGATAAAGCCGCGGCGCAGGCGTATCTCGCGGATTACGCAAACGCACTCGTTGTGGCGTACGGGAAGGATGAGGCAGCTCGTCGCATCTACGCGCTTATGCGACCCGGTCCTCTGCGGCAAAGCAACGATGTGGCGTACGCAGCTGGGAATTCCATCAAAGACGCTTCCCTGGAACGGCTCTATCCCGGCGATCTGTCGGCGCAGATGAACCGCTCTCCTAGCGAAAACGAACAGCTTTACCGCGAAGCGCAACATATATGGCGCTTCGAACAGAACTATCAGGCAGAAGCTGCAGTTGGCACTCCTGCCTTGTATGCATTGGGCGGGTCGGTAGGCTTGGCAATACGGTTGGTGACTGCTGAAAGTGGGATATTGCAGATCACTTATGGTGGAGTACAGGCCAGCAACGGTGATGCGGGTGACGGTACCAAGAACATTTTTCTTGGGCTTTTGAACGCGTCGGCTGCGGGGTTGCCAAGTTTGTTTAAGGGACAGTCAGTCGCTGGCAGCACGAAGGTGACGATACCCAAAAATGAGAGCGTGGTTGGGGCAATACCCGACGCAGAGCTCGGCATTCTGGTTGATAGAAACGTTCTGCAAGCAGGCCCAAATTTCGCCAAGGGTAGCCTTGGTGCTGAAGGTGTTTTTCTTCCTCCTCAGGTAGTAGGTAGCCCTTATTTCATTCGAATCGATCCCATTAAAGGTCAAGGGCCGATGGCGATTGACTCATCTTTATTTACGTCCGGTCCAAAAACGATGGATGGAGGCGTTCGGAACTCCAAACAATTCTGGGCGGAGTGGAAAAATAACTACGGTGATACCCTTAGTCCACAAAACTTACTCCGTATTGAGGCAAAGCAGTCTCCAGTGGTCGATCAGCATTGGGTGGATAAATTTCCGGAACATCAGTCTTTTCTTGATGAAACCATTATTCACCACCATTTGGACTATGGTAAAAACGCGATTCCGCTCCCTAGCTCGGTTCATAGTAAGCAACCGGGATGGGGTATTTGGCATCCCGAACATTCAGGTCAATAGGTCACGTGATGATTAATGATTTAGATGGACTAATAAAATATTCCGAAAAAATGGCTGCCAGGTTTTCCGTCATTGCCTCAGAAATAAAGCTGTGTTCTCCTGGTTACTCAAAGAATTATTTGTCCTCGCTGAGGGAGGATGGACAACATTTTCCTGATGACTATCTGGTGTTGCTTGAGCGCGTGCAAGTGCTCGGCGTTTCAATCGGCCAATTGAATTTATGGCCAGTACCTTACGGGCGGCGCGAGTTATCGTCAGTCCTGATAGAGGCAAACAGAAGCCCTGAAAATCCATGGCTTACATTTTACAATGATAACGAAATTGTTGAGGTTGCACGTTGGGAAGCCAATATTATTTGTTTAGGGCGAAAAGACTCCAGTAATAACAGCAGGGCCTACTTCTTGGATATAAGTTCTGGTCATAAATTGAGTTTGCGGCCAATGGCAGACTCTTTTGAACAACTGATTATCGTCGCGGGCAATTTGCATGAGGTCTCAATGGATTATGAGGAAGAACCAGAATCCGGCGTGCAGGAGTTTTCTTTGCGCTTAGTGACTCTTGGAATTAAGGCGGATGCTTCCGCTTTATGGCTTGAGCTGTTGAATGAGGCACTTTACTAACGGAAAGTCGCCCGTCGGTGTCTTTTTCTAGTTGATAGGTCGAGAAATCAGAAGTCGGGGGGCAGACCACATTTTTATAAAGTTTCCAAATAAGCGGGAAAATTTTCTTGGTGGCGTGGCGGGCGTAATTACTGTAGTTATTGATGCTCTTTAAAAATCCATTTTTTTGGATTATTTTTCGTGATTTTTATATGCGGCTATGCTTAAGTCTCTGAAATTTTAAGGGGTTAATGTTGGAATAGGGATCAGGCCACGATTAGTGCACCAATGTATATTGGCGGTTTGCCCCCTATTTCTGCTGCGGTACGGCAGAGTGTATTTCATCGGGTGCCAATATCGATCTGGTTGATGCCAATACGTTGAAATGGATAAAAGCGGCCGATGCCAAGATAGTCTCCGATGTTGGAACGGCCATGGGTGGCATAGCAGTATTCACGACGGGAGGCGCAGCCGCTGTAAAGGTATTCCTGTCAGTGAGGCTGCGAGAGTATCCAATGCACTGGGTGTTGCTAAAGTCTGAGATGAACTGGCCGAAAGGGATATTGGTGCTTTCAAGGGAAATTAGTATGAAGTCGGCTTTGTACAAATACCGGTATCTATTGGGGGCATTGTTGTTGATCGCCGCGTTACTCAATTGTTTTCTTCGTTTTTGGGGCGATGCAAGGCCATTTTTCAGCGCTCTGATGCTTCAGTTGTGGTTTGGGCAAGCTGTGTTTGCATATCTGAGAGGCGGCTGGATCTCTATAGGTCCAGGTGGTTTAGGCAAAGATGCAAGCCCTGTGGGGCGGGCATCACTGGCGTGCGTGTCTTTTGTTATTTATTTGTTGGGGTTTGTATTGGAATTTAGTCAATGAAAATAGGGGGCAGACCACGGTTACATTAATGGTGGTTTGACCTCTATTTCCCTGCTTCTAACAATCATGTTCCCTATGCAGACTAAAATATGAATATGTCTATCGTTCGGAAGGGTGTTGTTGTCACTGGCGAATATTCTGGCTGGGAAATTGTTGTTGCGGACGACCGTGATGGCGATACTGGTGGGTATTATCTTTACTTGAAAAAAGGTGATATTGAAGGGTTTGAATATTGGTTCGAGCGTGAGGCAGGTCTTCAGGCTCAGTTAGTTGATTTTGAGGTGAAGTGGATAGTTTTACAAGTTTAATTCGCATGGCTTTTAATTTACCTTTGGCACGAAATTGGGGTCCCGAAATCGGAATCAGACCACGCTTTAATGATGGTCTGAGCCCTATTTCCCCTGTTTCAGTTCCTACGGATTTGAATGCAAAAACTTTGACAAAGCAGGCCAAAGAATTTAACTCTTCTCAGTCGGATTGTTGGACGTTGCGGGCTCGGAGCGGGGAGTAATTAGGCGTGGATTATTCGAGAATAATTAATCTTATTGGAGAGTCGGAATTTGTTGAGTTTTCTGATTATGGTGACGGGATTGCTGATGAGTGGATTTATAAAGCTGAAACTCGTCTTGGGTTGAAACTGCCTGATAGCTATAAATGGTGGCTGAAGTGTTATTCTGGCGGGGAAATATCTGGGGAGGAGATTTATAGTATTTGCGAAATGGATTTTGACAGTGTAAATGGTGGTGATATCGTTTATATGTCAATCGTTAACGGTCGAAATGGGTTGTGTGGGAAGGAGAGGCTATTTATCTGTGAAGCGCCGGGGACAGGGGAATCATTTTATTTTGCCACGGACGATGGTCTTAATGATGGGGAGTATCCTGTTTATAGGCTTGATCTTTCTAATCAAGCTTCTAGTGTGTACGCGAAAAATTTTATCGATTTCTTAGAAAAAAGAATAATGGCTTACAGTTGATTAATGATTATGGAGAAAGGGAAATCAGGGGCAGACCACCGTCACAATCCTTAGCCAGTTAACAGCGATTAAAGGTTATGTGGATTGGCGAGCCCAGCAGTAATATGCGCGGCGCCAGCATTTGCATTAAGGACGATCAATGAAACCCGCAAAATTCTCCCTCCAGGCCTTCCTGATGGCCTGCCTCATCCCCGGCTGGGGTTTGGTGTATGTAGGCCGCACGCAGTGGGGTATCCGGGTCGCAGCGTTGTTGCTCGGCGGGGTCGCGCTGATGGGCGCCTTGGGGTTGGTCACTACGCCCCTTGGGCTGTATGCATTCTTCGCTTTCGTCATCACGGTCAAACTGACCTCTGCCATCGTGTCCGCCGTGTTGGCCCGTCGCTACAGCGGTCCGCCCAATGTGCCGCGTAAACGCTTCCACGCTCTTTACGTCGGCGTGGTGGTGATCCTGGTGCTGACGCTGGACGTCTTTCGGGTGCCGTTGTTGGGCTTCAAAAACTATTACATTCCATCGGGGTCGATGGTTCCGACGTTGTCGATTGGCGACTACATCATGTCGGACCTGCGGGCTGGCGTGCCCAAAGTGGGGGATATCGTGGTGTATCGCTGGAATGGCACCGAGGCGGTCAAACGGGTGGCGGGAATCGGTGGTGACACTCTGGCCATCGTCAATGGCGAGGTTATCCGCAACGGTGAGAACCTGGGTTTGTTTCACGCACCGGCTGAGCGCGTCAAAAAGGACTACTCCCTTGAGTTGGCGCCACTCCAGGTAGCGCCGGGGCATGTGTACCTGTTGGGCGACAACCGTGATGTCAGCAACGACAGCCGCTTCATGGGCCAGGTTGCGCTTGAGGATGTGGTGGGCAAGGTCACCGGCATCTGGTTCTCGAATGAGCGGGGGCGCATCGGGACGACTTTCCCATGAACCTTTCGAGCCTCGCTGGCGCAGGTACTCCCGGCCAGCGGGCAGCACAGCAATACCATTGAAAGGCTGAGAGCCGATTTGCGCCCAGTCAAAACACACCAACGCCATGAATCTGGAGTAATACCGCATGGACGCAAACCACACCGCCAAACGCCCGACGATCCTGGCCAGCATCGGCCGGCGCCTGGCCGCGCGCCTTATCGACTGCGCCATCGCAGTCCTGATCTTTTTCATCGTCAAATTCTGCGCCGGTGCATTGTCTGCCTACGTGCCGGCCGTGACGCCCAAGGCTGGTTTTCTCTCGGCGTTTTTTGCAGCCTTCGCCTACTTCCTGCTGGCCGATGCGTTGCCCAACGGCCAGAGCCTGGGTAAGCGTTTGTTGAGCATCGCCGTCGTCGACCGTAAAACACGCAAATGCTGCACGGTTTCCCAGGCGTTAACCCGCAATTCCGGAGCGCTGGTGGTGATCGATTGGGTGTGGATATTCATGGAGTCCAGAACGCGCCTGGGCGATATGTTCGCCAAGACCATCGTGGTTCAGACCGGCAACCTGACGAGCGTTCGCAGCCTTGCGGATATTTATGACAACGGTAGGGGATAAACACGTCATGAACGATTCAGTATCGGCTACGCAAACCTGGGACATCGCCAGCCCGTTCAGACGGTTTCTCGGCTATCTGATCGATATGGCGGTGGTGTTTTTCCTACTGTTTTTGAACAGAAACCTGGACTACGCCTATTTCTATCTGGGCTCTGCAGGAGGCCCGGCATTGTTTGATGCCCTCCACTATGTGCTGCTGTTTTCAGCCTTCGGGTACTACTTGTTTTGCGATGCCTTGCCCAATGGCCAGAGCTTGGGCAAGCGGGTATGCGGCACGGCCGTGGTGGGTTACCCGTACCCCACGAACTGCACGCTGTTCCAGTCGTTCCTGCGCAATGTTCCGAAGATGGTGTTCAGTGTGCTGGACGGTCTTTTTGTACTGTTCGGCCTGCGTCGTCGCTTGGGCGATATGTTGGCCAAGACGATTGTCATCAATTCCTGAGCAGGGCGGCCTGGACGGGCCGCCCGGTTTAACTCAGGATGGGTTGGCGTTCAGCCTGCGACTGATCGCATCCAACAAATCACAGCCGTCGCGCAGCGGAATCGCCAGCAGATGGGCGAAGTCCTGCAGCACCACAGCGTCGCTGCTGAGCTGATCGCGAAATGCCAGGTTTTCTAGGAGTTGGGTGACGGCTTGGATGCGGTGCACAGCGGCGTCGTGGAGGACGTCGAGGGGGGCTTGGGTGTCAATGAGCAGGGCGGGGACGGTGCAGTCGTGGCCGGTCAGGGGCATGTAACGGTTCATAATTGGCACTCTGTTAAGTGGTTGAGACCACCACTCAATCGTCGCCAAACGAATGGGTGGCAGCTGTACGCAGGTTGGCGAACCGGCAACAGAGTAAACCGGCAGACCCGAAGGTCTCCCGCGCACAGCCGCCATAAAAGGCACGGCTTTGCGGGTGCAAAAACACCTGCATGAAAGCGGATTGCTTTTGCACTCTGTTGTCAGGTCGCCAAACCTGATCGCCATTTGGACGACGGCCGGACTATAAGCCCCTCACCCAAAACCGCGCAAGGCATCAGGGTGGTGGCACAATGCCTCATGCAATGCCATCCGCTGCCGACATATTGGCGATGCCCAGGCGCATCAAAAATCTGAATCGGCCTTCGCCGACATTTTCGAAACCGCCCCACCGCTACCCACAAGGAAGAAATACATGATCAAGTTGTTCTGCAAAGCCGCTGTCCTTCTGTCCCTGGCCACACTGTTTGGCTGTTCTTCGACGCCGTCGGTGGAGAAGATGCAGGCTGACGTGGCAAGCTATTCGCTGCCCAAGGCTGCTGTGGCCGATAAAGGCTTGGTGTATGTCGTACGCCCTAGCAACGTCGGGATGCTGGTACGGTTCAACGTGTTCCTGGATGACAAGGAAGCCGACTCGGAGATGGGTTACAACCGCGGTAACCAGTACATCTATTTTTTCGTGACGCCGGGCAAGCACGTGATCAGCTCCAAGGCTGAAAACTGGGCGGACCTGCCTATCGACGTCAAGGCCGGTGAGGTGGTTTACCTCAAGCAGGAAGTCGAAATGGGCTTCGCCGTGGCGCGCAACAGTCTCAAAGTGCTGAGCGATCTGGAAGGCCGTTATCTGGTCAAGGATGCGTCCTTGGGCACTATTGCCAAAGAAAGCAAATGAGTTAACGCGTTGGGTGCCGGCCGAGCCAGAGGCTCTGCCGGCAGTCGCTGTACACCTGCAAACATTAAAGGACTGACGTGAAAAACCTCCTCTTCATCCTCCTCACCACCCTCATCCTCGGCGGTTGCGTCAGTCACCCCCTGACGCCCGAAAACCGCGCGCAGATCAAGACCGTAAAAGTCCTGCCCGTGAAGTGGGAAAAGAACATGGTGTATTTAGGCCGTGAGCAAGCCTGGGGCGCGGCCCTGGGGGCCGGGCTTGGTGCGGGTGTTGGCATGGCCAGCGGTGCATCCAAGGTGGGCACCGCGGCGTTGACCGGTGCCGGTTTTGCGGGCGGCATGAAGCTCGGACAGTTGGCCGAGATGCCGACGCCCGTGGCGATTCTGACGGTGATGGAGGCGGAAAAAATCGATCTAGGCGTGCTGCTCAAGCAGGGCTTTATCGACGCGCTGGGCAAGACCTCAACGCTCAAGGTGGTGGGCGACGATGAACCCGCCGATGCGCAGATCCAGCTGACCGTGGCCGAGTGGGGCTTTCGCCTGACTCAAGGTTTCAGCAGTGTGATTTATCCCACCCTCAACGTGCTGGCGCAGATGAATCGCGGTGATGAAATGGTCTGGCGCACCAGCGAGGCGGTCACGCCGTTCAATGGCCAGAATGTCTACGGCTACACGCCGCTCACCTATCGCACCGACCCCGAGGCATTGCGCCGGGCGCTCACGGGTATTACGCAGATCTCCAGTGGGTATTTGGTGAAAGAACTCAAGTAAGCCTGCGAGTGCGTGAATACCGGGCTGCCCCTATTTTCCGACTCCACGGATGCATCATATGAAAAAGGCAATTGTTGTACTGGCAATCACGGGCCTCGTCGCAGGGTGTCAAGCTTCCGGGCCACCAAGCTCCTTTGAGCAGAGTCTGGCCAACGTTCAGTGCATGCTATCTGAAGGCGCGAAAAGCCTCACAGCAGATCAGGTTCAGTCCATTCGTAAAGCCAGCGATAACGGCAACGTGCGCTGTAAGACCGCGCTCGGTAGTTTGTACGAATCCGGTCGTGGCGGCGTGCCACAGGATTTTGCCAAGGCCAGATCGCTCTATGAGTCCGTCGCTGCCGTGGATGGCGTCGGTTACGAGAGACTGGCGCGCATGGCCGAGGAGGGCCACGGGCAAGTGCGCAATGATGTGGAGGCGCGACGGCTTTATCAGTTGGCGCTGACCAACAGTGACAGCGATAAAAGTAAACTTGCCTTGGCCAGATTGATGGAAGAGGGCCGCGGTGGGCCGCAGGATCTGTTCGGGGCAATGATGTATTACGTGGAGGCCAGCCAGCATGCCGGCGATGTCGCGTGGAAGGGCCTTCAGCGCATTCGCGCTCAAGGGCCGGTGCTGACGCCTGAACAGACACAGCGCTACAACGATGCCTGGGGTGACACCAGCCGCAAGAGCCTCAATCGTACGGCACTGGACATCGAGATTGCCTTGAACAAGCAAATCCAGCGCGGTAGTGCGAGCAAGCCGGTGACGCTGCAAGTGCAAGGCAAATCGGGTTCGAATGTGCCGCAAATCGTACTGATCGAAAGCTCGGGCAACGCTGAGGTAGACCAGGCCGTAGTCACCGCATTCGGTAAATACCGCATTCCTGCCGCGCCGCTATTGCAGGCAGGCCAGGATTCCTGGTCGTCCGAGCGGTCTCTCAAGGTTGGTTTGAATTGAAGTGCAGGAGCCCTATGCCATGGGCCGTTCGGGCGCGTGTCGGTACAAGGTTCCCATGGCACCTGGGGGGCGAATGGCAGGTTTAGCGATTATGGGGTGGCGGTTGGTGCAGGGTGTTTGCCTGCTGGTGATGTTCGTCAGCGCCACCGCATTCACCCTGGCCTGGGCCTACCTCGATCCTAGTTCGTCGTGGTTGGGCACGGCCGTGGCGGGTTTCGTCTGGGGCGGCATCGGGTTGTTGTTCGCGTATGTGTTTGAACGGTCTCGAACCGCTGCGGCCACGCTGCGATTCATGCTGACTCGGACATCGGCGTTGCTGGTGCTTGCGGCGGGGGTGGCCTATCTGGTTGGCCTGCTGTGGGTCGAGCCGGAGCAGGACTTTATGGACGCTCAGTTAAAGGGCGCATCGTGCGGTAAGTACACGGGCACGATTGAGAAAGGGTGGGAGCAAATCTGCGCCCGTTCACATTCAGAACAGCCACAAACACCGTGAGTTGATGCCAACGGCATGATGCTCAAAGCCCTGTATGCGTGTTAACCGATTTATCCCGTTACTGCAGAAGCAAACTCGCTCCCACCCACCCATTATTTGGACCCAAGGAAGCTGTCAATGAAACTGTATCGTCTGTTTATCTCACTCACTGCACTGGCGACCTGCACCAGCAGCTTCGCCGCGGCGCCTGCCCTGCAAAGTTTTCTCGCCTGCGACCAGAACTCCCTGGCGGTGGTAAGCCAGCCAGGGCTCAAAGAACGTGTTGCCCATAAGCTGGAGAACGGCAAGATCACGCTCAGCGGCGGCACACAATCCGATATGGGCCAGCGCTGGATGTTCGACACGCCACTGACGCTTGACGGTATGACCTTGACCGGCTTTTTCGCCGAAGACCAGGACCTGATGGGCTCGCGCATCATCAACTGGGGGTTCTACACCGAGCAAACGCCCGACGCACTTTACGCACCGCTGAGTAAAGTACCGGGTACGGCGTTGGAGAAAGCCAACGGTATCTACGCGCGTGCGCAGATCTGGTCGCACAAGCAATCAGCCTGGGTGCCGGAAGGCGGCGCTGACAACGCGGGCAAGCTGGTCACCGATACGGCCGAACGCATCTTGATGGTCGAGCCCGCACCCGGTGACCTGGCCAAGACCAGCAAAGGCATGATCACCTGTTCGGTTCAGGGCGCGGTGAGCGCAGCGATGCTCAAGACCACTCGACCTGACCTGATCAAGTGAAGTGAGGCCGGCAACGATACCGCGGGCATGCTGAATGCCTGCGGTGTTCTCTGGTTTTTCGCGAGCAAGCTCGCTCCTACAGGGGGCGGGGTTACAGCAACTTGCGCTGCACCGCTTCATCCAGCGTACTGCGCGTCAGCGCCTCGACCACTTCCCGCGTGTCCGCCTGGAACGGGATGCCCACGATCAGTACCAGGTGCGTCAGCGTCAGCAGCGCGCAAGGCACGTACGCCGGGTGCAGCGCGCGATGGCCCTTGAGGGCGGTCATGTTGAATTTGAGCGTGACGTCCTGCTCGCCCATAGCTTGAGGGAATGTGCGCCACCGCACGGCAACCGACGAAACACCTTGAGAACCGCTCTCAACCCCGTAAAATGCCGCGATTGTTTAAAGCACGATACTTTTCAGGGACGAATCCAGACATGCGCATGTTTGCCGTATTCCTCGTCGCCTGCCTGATGGCGGGCTGCGCCTCCAAGCCGGAGTACTACATCTCGCCGGCACCGGTCACCATTCCCAAAAACGCCACGTACTGGCTCGACACGTTTGATGTTGAGGTGGTGGGCAAGAACGAGCGTTTCTTGCCGGATGACAAGGTTCGCCAGCAACTCGGTGTCGATCTGGTCGACCGCCTGCTCAGCGCCAAGCGTTATGCAACCAGTAAGGAAAAGGCCGATTACCTGCTGGATGTCAGCATCGTCTATACGCGCCATATCCCGGACTCCAAAGGCGGCCTCTCGACGTTGATCGTTGATGACAACACCATTCTGGCCGCTGTCGATTTCAGTTATCGGGTCAAGGTCAGGAAGGGGGCTGGCGAGGTCCTGCATTTTGCCAAGACGCGTAACAACCTCGTGCCTGCCGGTGTGATGGGTGAAGCGCAAAAATGGAAGACCATGGGCGGCATCATCACCAACTCCGGTAACTCGAGCGTCGAGCGTTTTTATACCGGCGTGTTGAGCCGCGACATCGTCGATGATCTGCGCGATATCCCGTCTCGCTAACGTTGCCCACTACCGATTTATCACCCCCAGGAGCACTACGTGAACACACTGTCCAAAATCCTGCTGTCGGGCCTCACCGCCGCAGCGCTGTTGACCGTGGCCGGTTGCGCCACGGAGAGCAACCGCGCCATGCCGGTGGAACAAGTCGCCAGCGCCAACGTCGCCTATTCCGGCGTGCGTGTGCCCATCGCCGTGGGCAAGTTCGACAACCGCTCCAGCTACATGCGCGGCATCTTCTCCGACGGCGTCGACCGCCTCGGTGGCCAGGCCAAGACCATCTTGATCACCCACCTGCAGCAGACCAACCGCTTCAGCGTGCTGGACCGCGACAACATGGGTGAAATCTCCCAGGAAGCCGCGATCAAAGGCACCGCGCAGAAGCTCAAGGGCGCGGACTACGTAGTGACCGGCGACGTGACCGAGTTCGGTCGCAAAGAGACCGGCGACCGCCAGTTGTTCGGCATCCTCGGCCGTGGCAAAACCCAGGTGGCCTACGCCAAAGTCGCACTGAACATCGTCAACATCAGCACCTCCGAAGTGGTGTATTCCACCCAGGGCGCCGGTGAATACGCGCTGTCCAACCGTGAAGTGGTCGGCTTCGGCGGCACCGCCAGCTACGACTCCACCCTCAATGGCAAGGTCTTGGACCTGGCCATGCGCGAAGCCATCAACCGCTTGGTCGACGGCATCAACGCCGGTGCCTGGAACCCACGCAACTGATCAGCAACCTCTCAAGGAGCAGTACACGGATGAGCAAGGCAGTGAAGTTGGCGCTGATGCTGACAGCAATCGCGGCGGTCGCCGGGTGCCAGACGGCGCCCCAGCCCCTGTATCAATGGGAAAGCTACCAGCCGCAGGTTTACGAGTACTTCAAGGGCGAGCCCAAGGAAGCGCAGGTCGAGGCGCTGGAGCGTGATCTGCAAAAGATCAACGCCAGCGGCCGCAAGGCGCCGCCGGGTTACCACGCGCACCTGGGCATGCTGTACCTGAGCATGGGCAAGGACGACCAGATGGTGCAGGAATTCCGCACCGAGAAGGCGCTGTTTCCCGAGTCTGCTTCGTACATGGACTTCCTGCTGAAAAACGCCAAGACCGGAGTGGCCACTAAATGAGCCTGTTAAAACTCACCGGCGCCTTGCTGGCCCTGGCTTTGCTCGGCGGTTGCGCAGCCCCCAAGACCATTGACTACACGGCGTACAAGCAGGCGCGGCCCAAGTCGATCCTGGTACTGCCGCCGATCAATGAGTCGCCGGAAGTGCAGGCCTCGTACAGCCTGGTCTCGCAAGTGACCTACCCGCTGGCCGAAGCCGGCTACTACGTGCTGCCGATTGCCCTGGTGGACGAAACCTTCCGCCAGAACGGCCTGACCACCGCCAACGATATCCAGGGCGTGCCACCGGCCAAGCTGCATGACATTTTCGGCGCGGACGCGGCGCTGTACATCACCGTTAGCGAGTACGGCACCAAGTACATGCTGATCTCCAGCGACACCGCGGTGACGGCCTCGGCCAAACTGGTGGACCTGCGCACCGGCACCACCCTGTGGACCGGTTCGGCGCGTGCCTCCAGCGAGGAAGGCAACAACAACAGCGGCGGCCTGGTGGGCATGCTGATCACCGCGGCGGTCAAGCAAGTGATCAACAGCTCCACCGATGCGGCGCACCCGATTGCCGGCATCACCAGTGCACGCCTGCTGTCGCCGGGCCAACGCGCGGGGATCCTGTACGGCCCGCGTAACCCGAAGTACGGCACGGATTGATATCCGGGTTCTGAGAACACCACGGTCCAAATGTGGGAGGGGGCTTGCCCCCGATAGCGGTAGATCAGTCAGTACATGTTTGACTGACCCACCGCCATCGGGGGCAAGCCCCCTCCCACAGTTGGACTGTGGTGTTATTTGAATCAGGGTTAACCCGAACACCCCGCACCTTGCGTCTGACCTTGTGAACGGATCATTCATTCACGAGGTTCAGCCCATGTCCCACCCTCTGTTTTTCCTGCGTCCTGCCGCCCAAGGCTTTGCCGTCACCATGGTGGTGGCGCTGGCCGGTTGCGGGCTGTCTTCGTCCCCCGAGTTGGCCAAACCGGCCGAGCCCGTCGCCGAGTTGCAACGCGCGTCACCCCAGGGTGCCTTGGTCAAACGCATGGCAATGCCCGCGCCAATGCGCATGCAGGAATCAGCGGCGATGGACTACCGCAGCGAACCCCGCGAGCAATACGCCAACCTGCCGGACAACCCGGTGCATCGCGTGGCCGAAACGCCGGTTTCCACCTTCAGTGTGGATGTCGACACGGGCAGCTACGCCAACGTCAGACGCTTCCTCAACCAAGGCAGCCTGCCGCCCGAGGGTGCTGTGCGACTGGAGGAAATGGTCAACTACTTCCCCTACCACTACGCCTTGCCCACCGACGGCTCACCGTTTGGCGTGACCACCGAAGTCGCCGCCACACCGTGGAACCCGCACACCCAACTGCTGCGCATCGGCATCAAGGCGTCCGACCGCGCCGTGGCGGACCTGGCGCCGGCCAACCTGGTGTTCCTGGTGGACGTGTCCGGCTCCATGGATCGCCGCGAAGGCTTGCCGTTGGTGCAAAGCACCCTGAAATTGCTGGTGGACCAGTTGCGTGATCAGGACCGGGTTGCGTTGGTGGTGTATGCCGGTGAGTCCCGCGTGGTGCTCAAGCCTACGTCGGGTCGCGACAAGGCCAAGATCCGCAATGCCATTGATCAACTCACCGCCGGCGGGTCCACGGCAGGCGCATCCGGCATCGAACTGGCCTACCAGATGGCCCGCGAAGGCTTTATCGACAAGGGCATCAACCGCATCCTGCTGGCCACCGACGGTGACTTCAATGTGGGCGTCAGCGACTTCGACAGCCTCAAGCAAATGGCCGCCCGGCAGCGTAAAAGCGGCGTGTCTCTGACCACCCTCGGCTTCGGTGTGGATAACTACAACGAACACCTGATGGAGCAACTGGCGGATGCCGGCGATGGCAATTACGCCTATATCGACAACCTGCGCGAAGCCCGCAAGGTGCTGGTGGATCAGCTCAGTTCAACCCTGGCGGTGGTCGCGCGGGATGTGAAGTTGCAGGTGGAATTCAATCCGGCACAGGTCAGCGAGTATCGACTGCTGGGCTATGAAAATCGCGCCCTCAAGCGTGAGGATTTCAACAACGACAAAGTCGATGCCGGCGAGATTGGCGCAGGGCATACCGTGACCGCGCTGTATGAAATTGTGCCGAAGGGCCAGAAGGGCTGGTTGGAACCATTGCGCTACACCCGCGTGCCCGCCGCTGAAGGCGGTGCCAATGAGCTGGCGATGTTACGTGTGCGCTACAAGCCTGCCACGGGCGGTGATAGCCGCTTGATCGAACGGCCCATCAGCAAGGAAGTCACCCAGGCCAGCGACGACCTGCGCTTCTCGGCGGCGGTGGCCGCCTTCGCCCAACAGCTCAAGGGCGATGGCCGCTACACTGGCAGCATGAGTTTGAAGGACACCGCCGCACTGGCCCGTTCGGCCCGGGGCGATGACCCCTTTGGTTTGCGCAACGAGTTCGTGCAACTGGTAGAGCTGACCCAAAGCCTCAAACCTTGATCTCGACCACGACACGGATCAAATGTGGGAGGGGGCTTGCCCCCGATGGCAGTGGGCCAGTCAATACATCTGTTACTGATACACCGCCATCGGGAGCAGGCCCCCTCCCACACATGAACAGCGTTAAATTTATAAAAGGAGTTCGCCCCCTACATGGCTGTTCCAGATGACCCACCCAGCGACGAATCGCTGCTGGCCCGTTACCGCGCCGGTGATGCCGCCGCGTTCGAAGCCTTGTACGCGCGGCATCGCCAAGGCCTCTACCGCTTCCTCGTGTCCCTGAGCAACAAGGCTGAACTGGCCGAGGAAATCTACCAGGAGACCTGGCTCAGCCTGATCCGCAGCAGCACCCAGCCGCAAGGCCGGGCGAGCTTTCGTACATGGCTGTTCCAGATTGCTCGCAACCGCCTGATCGACCATTGGCGCAAGCACGGCATCCACAACCCGCTGCACGACAGCTACGATGAGCAACTGCACGCCCAGGCCGACGACAGCGCCGGCCCTGAGCAACAACTGAGCCTGAGCCGCGACCAGGCGCGTCTCGACGCCGCCCTGCAAGACTTGCCCGAAGACCAGCGCGAAGTCTTCCTGCTGCGCCTGCACGGCGACCTCGAAGTGCCGCAAATCGCCGCCCTCACCGGCGCCCCGCTGGAAACCGTAAAAAGCCGCCTGCGTTACGCCCAGCAGAAACTGCGCCGCCTGCTGGCCGAGGAGATACTCGCATGACCGACTCCCGACACACTCCCGACTCCGACGACGTGCTGATCCAGCATTACCGTCAACACAGCACCGGCGAGCCGCCCGCGTCCCTCGATGCCTTCATCCTCAACGCCGCCCGCCGCGAAGCCCCGGCGCCGCCACCGAGCCTGTGGCAACGCTGGCTGCAAGCCTGCCAACGTCCGCGCTGGCAAATGGCATTCGCCACCGTGGCCGGCTTGGCGCTGATGATCGGCGTGGTCACGCGCTCGCCAGTGCCGCAACCCGAAATCTCCACCGCGACCTTCTCCGCTATGCACGAAGAAGCCGCCCGCCCGGCGCCGCAAGCGTTGTCCGCACCGGCGCCGATGGCGCGCATCGCCGCCGCGCCCAAGGCTGAAAGTGCGCCGGTTCAGGCTGAAATTGCAGGTGCGATGGCAGATGAATCCAGCGCCAGACTCAGCAAGCGCGCGCCGTCAGCGTTGCCGTCGCTGGAGCAAGAGCTACAGGCGATAGTGCGCTTGCGTGAAGCGGGTCAAAGCAAAGCCGCGGATGAAAAACTGCTGGCGTTACACGCGCGTTTCCCTGAAGAAGACCTGCCGGCGCGGCTGGAGGCGTTGCGCAAGCATTGACCACAAAAGACAGAACGGGCCACCGGTAACCTGTGGCCCCGCGTTCAACGCCGCGCATCAAAAGCCATGCGCACCGCCAGACCTGCCAGCACCGTCCCCATCAACCAGCGCTGCACCAACTGCCATACCGGCTTGGCCGCCAGAAACGTCGCGATGGAACCGGCCATGATGGCGATCACCGCATTGACGCTCACACTGATCATGATTTGGGTAAAGCCCAGCACGATGGATTGCGTCAGCACGCTGCCGTGGCCGGTGGGGGTGATGAATTGGGGCAGCAATGACAGGTACATCACCGCCACTTTCGGGTTCAACAGGTTGGTCACAAAACCCATCATGAACAGCTTGCGGGGACCGTCCCTGGGCAAGTCGCGCACATGAAACGCCGAGCGCCTGCCGGGCTTGACCGCTTGCCAGGCCAGGTACAACAGGTAGAGCGCACCGCCGAGCCTGAGCGCGTCATACGCATACGGCACCGCCATCAGCAACGCGGTAATACCCAGCGCCGCGCACAGCATATACACGACGAAACCCAGTGCCACGCCGCCCAGGGAAATCAACCCGGCCAGCGGCCCCTGGCAGATCGACCGCGAAATCAGGTAGATCATGTTCGGGCCGGGCGTCAGCACCATGCCAAGGGAAATCAGACCATACGCCAGCAGGCTCGACAGTTCGGGCATGGGTTAACTCCTGTAGGTTGAGCGCGTCGTTGCGCAGGTTGAATGCGCTTGATGGTAGGGCGGGAGAAAGGCGCGCGTTAGATACAGATCGGCTGACAAAACGTCATACAGGGGGCTTGCACTCATACCAACCTGTGGCGAGCGGGCTTGCCCCGCGTTGGGTTGCGCAGCAGCCCCAAGACCAGGCGCAGAGGAGTGCCTGATACACCGCATTCGTCTTCATCAGGGGCGCTTCGCACCCCAACGCGGGGCAAGCCCGCTCGCCACAGGTTACTGTTTACCCTTTCTACTTCTTAACTGACTGACATTAGGGCTTGCGCTGAGACGCAACGTCTCACGGTCTCGTCGCTACCGCACACGATCTGGCATGGCGCGTCTCGTTTGACCTCGATGCCGGCCATCCTTGAGGTTCCATTCGGCGGCTCTAAGAAAGGGGTATCCAGACGTTTTTGCGCAACTGGCACCGGCCTTGCTCTTGCCCCTTGCAACCCACCCGGTGCGCCAGTGCCAACCGTTTCAAGGAGACTTCGCTATGAGCCTTTCGAGCAACTCGCAACGCAGCATGCGTGCCGCTGTCTGGCACGGTCGCAACGACATCCGCGTCGAAGACGTGCCGCTGCCCGTCTCGCCGCCTGCCGGTTGGGTGCAGATCCGCGTGCAATGGTGCGGCATTTGCGGCTCCGATCTGCATGAGTACGTGGCCGGCCCGGTGTTCATTCCGGTCGACGCCCCGCACCCGCTGACCGGGATAAAGGGCCAGTGCATTCTCGGTCATGAGTTTTGTGGCGAGATCGTCGAACTCGGTGCCGGCGTGGAGGGTTTCAGCGTCGGCGAGCCGGTGGCGGCCGATGCCTGCCAGCATTGCGGCACGTGCTACTACTGCACCCACGGGCTCTACAACATTTGCGAGAACCTGGCCTTCACCGGCCTGATGAACAACGGCGCCTTCGCCGAACTGGTCAACGTGCCCGCCAACCTGCTGTACAAGCTACCGGCGAACTTCCCCGCTGAAGCCGGTGCACTGATCGAGCCTCTGGCCGTCGGCATGCACGCGGTGAAAAAAGCCGGAAGCCTGCTCGGGCAAAACGTCGTGGTGGTCGGTGCCGGCACCATCGGCCTGTGCACCATCATGTGCGCCAAGGCGGCGGGCGCGGCGCAGGTGATCGCGCTGGAAATGTCCGGCGCGCGCAAGGCCAAGGCCAGGGAAGTGGGGGCGACCCATGTGCTCGATCCCAACGAATGCGATGCCCTGGCCGAAGTACGCCGCCTCACCGGCGGGCTCGGCGCGGATGTCAGTTTCGAATGCATCGGCAACAAACACACGGCCAAACTCGCCATCGACCTGATCCGCAAGGCCGGCAAGTGCGTACTGGTGGGCATCTTCGAAGAGCCCAGTGAATTCAACTTCTTCGAGCTGGTGGCCACGGAAAAACAGGTGCTCGGCGCACTGGCCTATAACGGGGAATTCGCCGACGTGATCGCGTTTATCGCGGATGGGCGGCTGGACATCTCGCCACTGGTGACGGGGCGTATTCAGTTGGAGGAGATCGTGGGGCAGGGCTTTGAGGAGCTGGTTAAAAACAAGGAACACAATGTGAAGATCATTGTGTCGCCTGCCAGGGTCTGACGCGCACGCTCACCGCCGCAGTCTTTGCCCCACTCCTGACTCCCCAAGCAAGACAGAGGAGGGGAGTGGGGCCCGTGTGGGCGCGACTGAAAAACTCGGCCCGTCGAGATCACCGTGAGGTCGTGCGTGAGCGTGAAGTGGCGATGACCGCCCCCGTAATGATCAACACCGCGGGGATCATCAGGATCGGCTTGGCCTCGCTTTGCCCCACGGCAATCAGCAGCAGCGTGGAGAACAGCGGCGCCAGGTAAGACAGGGCGCCCAGCATCGATAGGTTTCCGTGCTTGGTCGCGTGGTCCCAGGCGAAAAAAGCCAGGCCTACCGGGCCCAGCCCCAGGGCAATGATCGCCGCCCACTGGCCCGGCTCAGGCCGCACCGTGGTTTCGAAAGCCAGGTGGCAGAGCCCTCCGGCCACTGCCACCAGCCCGCAGATTCCCCCGATGATGCTGCTCGGAACATGGCTGAACCGCCGGTTGAACACCGAATAAATCGCCCAGACCCAGGCACACGCAAAGGCTGCGGCGTAACCGATAACCGGCATCGACGCACCGTCACTCCGGGCCCGCAGTTGCATGATGAAGGCCGTCCCGGCAAGGCCGAGCAAGGCGCCCAACAGCTGGCGCTTGCGCAGCGACTCGCCGGTGGCAAAGCCCGACAGCAGCACGATCAGCAGCGGCCACAGGTAGGCAATCAGGCTGGCTTCAGCCGCAGGCGCGGCCTTCAGGGCAAAGAAATACAACGCGTGATAGACAAAGATGCCAGCAAAACCCGTGGCCCACACAGGCCAGGGCTGGCGCCAACTGCTGAACCCTGCTGCGCCACGCAGCCCCAGCACGCACAGGCTGGCCACGAACGCGACCGCGAAGCTCGACGCCAGCAACTGAAAGGCCGGGATCCCGGCGGTCAACGTGGTCAGAAGCGCCAGGCACGCCCACAAAAACACGGCGATCACCCCGATCAGCGTCGCACTGGCGGCGCCCTTGGCAAGGGTGATGGATGGGTTGGAAGTGCTCATGCAAGCCCCGTCTGCGGAAAATCCTCAAGCGCGAACAATAGAAAGGTCGAGAGACCGAGTATTGATCAGGCCCGCCAAAGAATTGTTCGGGACTGCTGTTTTTTCAGGGGGTGCGCCCTTGTTTACGCACCACGGCCGGCGTCAGATGGCGGGCTTTCTTCAGGGCATGGGTTAACGCACTCTGGTCGGCGTACCCGGCGCGATGCGCAATATCAATGATCGACAAAGACGTTTGGCGCAGCAGGTCAATGGCCAGATTCAGACGCAAGTTCGCGATATGCGAGAACGGCGTCGTGTTCAGGTGCTGCCCAAACAGCACATACAAACGCCGCTCACTCGTGCCCGCATAACGCGCAATATCATGCACCGTCAGGGCGCTGCCCAAGTGCTGCTCAATGTAGGCCAACGCGCGAGCAAGAATGAACTGGCCGGGATCACTCCGCGCAACCTCGGGCTGCAATAACGAACACAACAGCAACCGACTCCAGGACTCGGCCATCGCGAGCGAGCCGACCAACCGTGGCCCGTTGCTGCTGGCGTAATCGAGTAAATGCCGTATATCGGACCTGACCGCAAAAAAGCGCTTGTCGTTGAGTGGGTCAATTGACGCAACCGCGCCCTCCTGCGCTTCGCCACCGTCGGTCGAAACGTCCAGCACCAGGAAACGGTTATGGGGGTTGGCCAGAAACGTATGCCGGGCCCCAGCAGAAATCACCACCCCCTGACTCGCATCGACCTTGCCACCTCGTCCGTCGACCTCAATCTCCATCGACCCGGATTGGGGGAGCACGACTTGAGGAAAGTCATGCTGGTGAAGCTCAACCTGGCCGGAGTAAGAGCGCAATGACAGGGAGAGCAATTGGGGGGTGGTGGTGCTCATCCGTGAGTCTCCGGGGGTGAGGGGGATACGGATCGACTGATCGTCAGCGACATCAAGAACAAGAGCGAGATCAAAAGCCAGTCGGTCGGTCTCAGCGCGTCCTATACCGCCCTGGAAAATGGCGGCATCGAAACAGGGGTAGGCGGCAGTATTCCGTTGATGTTGCGCGAGTCGGAACAGAGCCGCACACGCAGCGCGGTCAGTGAAGGCACGATTATTGTGCGTAACCCGCTCGGTGCCAGCGACCTGGTCGGCCTCAATCGCGATACGGCCAATGCCAACGAGCAATTGGATCGCCCCGACGAAAAAGCCCTGCAGGAGCGCATGGACCTGATCCAGAGCTCGGCGAAACTGGGGCAAAGCATCGTCCAGACGGTCGTCACAGCGAAGCAGGCCGAGGCCGAGGCGCAAAGCGAAAGTGTCCGTAACAACCCTGACAGTACCCCGGAACAACAGGCTCGCGCGGCGCGTGCCGTCGAAGACGCCAACAGCTGGGCCATAGGCGGCAACAAGCGGCTCATGGCCGACATCGCCACCGGCCTGGTCGCGGCAGGGTTGGGTGGGGCAGGCGGCACCACCGGCGTCGGCATTCTCGCCAACACCACGGCAGCCCATACCTACAAAGCCATTGGCGACTACGCCGATCAGCGCGAATTCGAAGCCACTGACAGCTTGGTCAAAAAGGCCTGGGGCGAAGGCGGCGCGGCGCGAATCCTGCTGCATACCCTGGCAGGCGCTACGCAGGGGCTGTCCAGTGGCAATGCGCTTGCCGGCGCACAGGGTGCGGCAGCGTCGGCGACGTTTATGCCGATGGTGGACAAGGCGCTCAAAGACAGCGGCGTCAAGGAAAGCGAGCGCAACTCACTGGCTACCTTGATCTCGGCGGGGGTTGGTGCGGTCGCCGCCTCGGGAGGCAATGTGGGCGGGCAAGTGACGGCGGCGAACACCGGCAACGCCGTCGATGCTTACAACCGCCAGTTGCACCCGAAAGAAATCCCTCTGCTTATAAGCGAAGCGCCTGCGTTGGCGCTGGCGGCAGGTATCAGTGTGGAAGAAGCGCAGGCCCGTTTGGGAAGGGCGTTGGCGTACTACACCGACGCCGGGTGGCAGAGTCTGTTGGGCAGTAAAGGCCTGCCACCGGACGATCTCACCCTGACCCACCTTGGCCAGGCTTTGGCACCGCTGGGCAATATGTACGACCCAGGTCCGACGAGCGACGTGCCGACGCTTACACCAACCATTAAAAACTACACGCCTGAAGAAACCCTGCGGCTGGTGCAAAACTACCAGTTCACCCACGCGGCGGCGTTTGCCGACAAAACCATCAACCTCGACTACCTGACGCCCATCGCCAGGTTCGACTCGGATCAAACCGAGGCGCTGGACTTCTACAACCGAAACCTGAACTTTGCAGAAGGGGCAAACACAGGGCAGCCTTACGGCCCTGTGAGCTACACCAGCCCCGAGGGTACGTTTAAAGGTCAGCGCGAGGCGCTCGTGGGTACTGCAGAAGGTATCTTTACCCTCGGCAAGAACTTGCTGACCCATCCGGTGGACACCTCGGAACAGATCGCTTTTGGGCTGATCAACACGGCTTCCCACCCTGTCGACCTGGTCGGTGGGCTCTGGGCTGAAGGCCAAACAGCTTACGGGTTGGGCAAGCTGTACGAGTTGCAGGGTGACCCGGTCAACAGTGCCGCGGTGATCGAAAAGTACAAGACAGAGTGGGCGCTGGCCTTCTTGCCCATCAACCGCGCGGAAAAAGCGGCGAAATTGGGCGGTATGGTCAAGACGAGCGAAGAGCTGGGGGCGACCGAGCGGGTGCTGGATAAAGTCGACGGTGGCAGCCCGGGCCGACTGGTGGTAGATGAGCCGAACTTCAAACTCGAGGGTGGCTCGCAGTTTTTGGAAAGTCTTGTTATTCAGCCCAATACCACGGCTAAACTCTCCGGCGATGTTACGTTGACGTC
Source organism: Pseudomonas sp. B14(2022) (assembly GCF_012030485.1). NCBI lineage: Bacteria > Pseudomonadati > Pseudomonadota > Gammaproteobacteria > Pseudomonadales > Pseudomonadaceae > Pseudomonas > Pseudomonas sp. B14(2022). The sequence goes on along the minus strand of NZ_JAAUVM010000010.1, from coordinate 157,689 downwards.
AGGCACTGTTGGTGCAAAAGGGCCGGGGCAGGTTATCCCTGATGCAATCAGCCCACCCAAGTTCAGCCGGGTTGAAGACCTGTTTGGGCAGACATTTGAAAGTATCCCGCTGTCGCACCTTCCCAATTGGAAGACCGGTTCGCTTGCAAATGATGGGGTGTTGGGCGAGCAACTGTCCCTTCAAACCCTTAACGAAAAAACCGGCCTCAATTTCAAACCTCTGCAAAACAGTAGCAACCACGGCTGTGATGGCTGCGCGGTGGCGATCAATGGCGATACGATTACCGTGGTGGTGATGGATGCGAAGTCTTCTGTGAACGGTGTGAATGCGGCACGCACGCCGCATGGGGATCCGGAGACAAGATTGAGAGGGTGGTTGCAAAAAAGCTCGATAACCCAATCCGATCCTGCGTTGGCTGAAGCCTTGGTATCCGCGCTGGGAAGCGATGGAGTCAAAGTCCAAGGCGTTACCGTTAAAATTGGTTTGCCAGCACCCGGTAAAACAGGTCAAGCAGAAATTAAGGTGGAACCATGGCCCAAAAAATAAATCAATGTGAACGCGTGGGGGTGAACCCAAGGTGGCCCTCCTACAAATCAGTACTCGCTCGCATCGCCAGAGGGCCGCATGTTGATGATGCGTTTTATGTCAACGCGATAGGCAGATACGTCACCAGGGAGGATGCAAGGCCCACTGGTCCAATGATGGTTCCAAATAAAAACAATGCGACAAATAGCACCCCAGAGCGAATGGCGCGGGTTAGACTTTATAAAGTACTTGCCACTGCCCCAGACAACCCGCAATGGTTGCAAGAATTGGCTCGCTGGATGCGTTACTGCCAGGTAGGTATTTGGCAATTGTACTTTTGGGCACACCAGTACGATCAACGCCCCGGTAACTATATTCGCCAACAAAACTACAGCATCCAAACCGGTGCCAACATGATGGCCACGATGGCAATCCTGGGCTGGAAGGATGCTGTCCTCCATCAGGGCTATCTCACTCATGCGGCGCTTAATCGCGAACATCAGTTGGTGATCGAGTACGAAGAGCAGCACCGCCGCGCCCAGGCTTTTATGCTTCGCGTGTTTGCCGATTGGGTGGGGGATGTATCGCACCTGTGGCCTGCCTATGCATATGATGAACCTATCTACGAAGCTCTACTGGCCAACTGGCGCACCGCCAACCCCGACGACTTGTTGCCCTGCCTGCTGGCCGCATGTGACCGCCACACCTGGCAAACCGGCAAAGACAGCCAAAAGAATTCGTACGATTTCGATCAGGAATGCCACATGGAGCGCGTGCCGTTGGAAATCCTCTACATACTGCGTCTACGCCAATGGGAAGGCTTGCCCAATCCTCAGCAGATTGATCATCCGCTGATGGCCGCGCCCTTTGACCAATTGCCGCCCGAGCAGCCAGTGCCTGAGTTGGACGAGTTGATGCAAGGTGTGCTCAAACGCGCAAGGGAAGACTGGCCACAGTACGATGAAGTGCTGTCTTTGCCAGCATTGAAGAGTTGAATAGGTGCAAAAGGACCAGGGCAGGTTATCCCTGATGCAATCAGCCCACCTAAGTTCAGCCGGGTTGAAGACCTGTTTGGGCAGACATTTGAAAGTATCCCGCTGTCGCACCTTCCCAATTGGAAGACCGGTTCGCTTGTAAATGATGGGGTGTTGGGCGGGCAACTTGCCCTTCAAACCCTCAACGGAAAAACCGGCCTCAATTTCAAGCCATTGCAGAACGGTAGCAACCACGGCTGTGATGGCTGCGCGGTGGCGATCAATGGCGATACGATTACCGTGGTGGTAATGGATGCGAAGTCTTCGGTGAATGGCGTGAGTAAGGCCGGTACGCCGCATGGGGACCCGAGGACGCGGTTGGAGGGGTGGCTGGGTAATACATCAATTGCCGACTCTGATCCTGCTTTACGCGATGCTTTGCAAGCGGCGTTGGATTCAGGAAAAGCCAAGGTTCAAGGTGTAACAGTCAAAGTCGGTGTTCCCATCCCCAGTAAAACAGGTGTAGCAGAATTTAAGGTGGAACCATGGGCCAAGAAGTAATTCAGTGCGAGCGCTCGGGCGTAAACCCGAAATGGCCCTCCTACAAAAGTGTGCTGGGGCGCATAGCCAAGGGGCCACACGTCTCAGATGAATACGAGTTGAATGGCATCCGTGAATATGTTGAGCGCGGCGATGCATTTGCGAAGCCATCAATGCCTGTACCGAATAGTGACAACGTTACGCGTAGTAGCTCCGAATGGATGGCCGTCACACGAGCCCACAAGGTATTGGCAACCGCACCAGATAATCCTCAATGTATTCTGGAATTGGCCCATTGGCTGCGCTATTACCAAGTAGGAATTTGGCAGTTGTTCTTCTGGGCGGGCCAGTTCGACATTATTGCCAAAGCGGCAGGCAATGATCGACGCCGCCAAAACTACAGCATCCAAACCGCCACCAATATGATGGCCGCCATGGCGATCCTAGGCTGGAAGGATGCCGCCATCCATCAGGGCTATCTCACCCATGCGGCTCTCAACCGTGGGCATCAATTAGTGATTGAGTACGAAGAGCAACACCGCCGCGCCCAAGCCTTTATGCTGCGTGTGTTTGCCGATTGGGTGGGCGATGTCTCGCATCAATGGCCTGCTTATGCTTACGACGAACCCATCTACGAAGCCTTGTTGGCCAAGTGGCGCACTCCCAGCCCCGACGACCTGATGCCCTGCCTGTTGGCCGCGTGTGACCGCCACACTTGGCAAACCGGCAAAGAGAGCCAGAAGAATTCCTACGACTTCAATCAGGACTGGCACTTGGAGCGCGTGCCGGTGGAAATTCTCTATATCCTGCGCCTGCGCCAGTGGGAAGGTTTAGCCAATCCGCAGAAGATTGATCATCCGCTGATGGCCGCGCCCTTTGACCAATTGCCGCCCGAGCAGCCAGTGCCTGAGTTGGACGAGTTGATGCAAGGTGTGCTCAAGCGCGCAAGGGAAGACTGGCCACAGTACGATGAAGTGCTGTCTTTGCCAGCATTGAAGAGTTGAATAGGCTACTCAACGCAAATGTTGGTTTTGGGTACTTTGCAGTGTGTGAAAACTGCTGTGATCAGAGTTCCGGATATAAAGTTGATACTATTGTTAGTGCTAGGGTTAGAGTCCCATGATTACTGAAGATATCGAAGTCGTTAAAAAGATTTTTTCAATCATCGATGCCGGTATTGTCGAGGGTTATGATTATTTTTGTTATGACGTAGAAGTGGGAGACTGCTTCATCGATACAGGGTTGGCCGTCGAGAGAGAGGGCATTGAGGTCACTGATGCCAGAACTGATTTCGATGATACGGCCCTGTATAAGCTTGCCAAGCAGCTCAATAAAAATGCCAAGGAACGCGGTGAGTGCTGGCGTTCTTTTGTTATGTCCTATCGCCGTGGTGGCCAGGTTAAAACAAGCTTTAACTATGATGAAAAATAGTATGAATAATTTTGAAGGGGCAGACGAGCAATTGCTGGCGCGTCGCAAGGCTGGCTTTGCAGCATTCAAGTCCGAGCGCTTGCCGGTGCTCCATGAATTCTGCACCAGCCTTGGGTTTGAACGACCTCACGAGGTCCTTAACACTCCCGGTAAATTTTTGGCCCAATTGGACAGCGGTTTTCGAAGTGCAGTGATCAGTGAGGCCAACCGTGTATGGTTCATTACCCGTATCGGTTATTACATCGGCGAGTACCTGGCGACACGGTATGACGGGTATTGGCAGGTCGACGAAGACCCGGCGTCGCCTACCTTCGCACGTTATGTGGTCGGCGGTTTCTCCTTCGACGGGGTAACCACGCCAATGGTCGACCCAATGCAGATGGCTCAGGAGTACGCCGATACGCCCGCACCAAGGTCCCTGGTTCAGGAAATCGATAAAGTGTTGGTCAAGTAAACGTGATGACTGATGATTGGATCCTGAAACACGCAGCCGACGCACGTGCGCTAGCATCTGGAACTTCGGTCCACTTGATCGAGTAGCGGACTGCTCAAGTGATCCGCGCCGCCTCATTGCAATAGGCTAGTCGCGGGTCCTGTGCTCGATTAGTTAGATGCTGATTGGCAGATGATTGCGCGGGTCCAGCCGGTCGAGCAACCGTTCGCAGTCGCGGCGAAGGGGGGGGGGCTTCGCTCGTCAGGCGACAGACCAACCGCGAGACCCGACGCTTTAAGGCCAGTACCAACAGCATATGCCGTTTCGACCCGCCTTCGCTCAGTACCACACGCCGTTGGCCACACATACCAGCGGGGCAAGGGGGGGCGCCAGTTTTTGCTGTTCTGCCGGTGCCAATTGGTGGGGGCTGCATTGAAGCCGGGCAGCAGGTCTATTAACGCCAACGCTCAATTGACCCACGTGCTGACGTGGGATGAACCCACCCTCAAGTCAACACAAATCCAGTAAAAGTAGTGGTTCGCGAGGAGTCTGCCCGGATCAGTGATATCTCGGCACCTGGGTCAATTCGGCGCCGGCGCCAACACCCAGGCTGCTGCCTTTGCGTCTGGGATAGGGTAGGAATGCGTGTGGCGAACCCTCTGCTGCTCGCTGAAGGCGCCCAATGCGATGGGGTGATGGGGGTTAAAAACCGATACCCCTCAAAAAACGGTGTTCCAGGTGTTCCAGCGGCAAAAGGTGTTCCACGTTGATAGTCTGTTGATTCAGTCCGAGAGCCGCTCCTCAACAGTCGGCAAGGTTGCGTCAGGAGTGATTTGTGTGAGGACAGATGTAGTAGATTCGGTCTGGCATGTGCGTGGCAAACCCCGCTGCTGCCTACGTTGTATACGGCAATACTTTTCGTACAAAACCTAGAGAATATTGGCAGTGGCGTGTAAAAAACAGTGAGGTTGGTATGTCAAGCTTAGAGATGGTAAAGAGTCGATTTGAGTCGTTGAATGGTATTCGCGCAGTGGCCCCGGATTTTATTGAAAAGCTGGAGCATGAGTTGAAAGTATCACTTCCCAGTAGCTTCAAATTGGTGGGGGAGTTTTTTGACGGAAGTGGTATTTACGTTTTACCGCTGCACCAGATCGGTTGGGAATCTCCAACTAATGTTCTTGGTGAAACGAAGCGCTTGAGAAGCAGTGGCCAACTTTTATCAAATTATCTTGTGTTGGGGGAGCCTGCCGAAGGTCTAATCGTGATGGACTGTAACTCCCAATTGGGGCAGGTGCTCTGGTGTGATGCGATTGATGTTAATCGGATTGGTAAAGAAGCATTGATGACAGCACCTGAAGTATGGGGTTCCTACTTGGATTTTGTTGAGTATTTGGTGTCGGAGGAAGAGTCTGATCGGCTGTAAGCAGCGCGTTAAGGCGTGTTCGACGTCGACCCATCCTCTGCTCGGGAGAAACCAGATCCTTGATCAATTCCCAAGATGCATCGGAGAGTTCGTAACGCTTTGCCATGCGGGCCTCCAGTCAATCATGGCGGCGATTCTAACCATACCGACCTTTCGTACAAAACCTAGCTGACGGAGCCGAATGAGGCGGGGTGATGGAGGTTAAAAACCAATACCCCTCAAAAAACGGTGTTCCAAGTGTTCCACGTTGTTGGTCTGTTGAATCAGGCCGCAAGCAATTCCTCAACTGTCGGTTTCGTTGCGCCTGGACTGATTGTGTGAACACCGACGTATTTAATACGGTCTTGCTGATGGGTAGGAGGTAAGGGGATTTGAATGCTTTGCAAGCAGATGGGAATGCCCAGAGCTTGAATGACCTTCTGATACCGTTTGGCAGCCCTCACCAGTTCATCGGCGTTACTTCTTAGCTGCTCCGCTCGCTTGTACAGGACCGCTGTCAGGAGCTCTTTATGTGTCGCGTCCAATGCTTGGCCGCACTGTCCGAATCGCCAAGGATTGATTGCAGGGCTGTGTTTGCTTCGGATTCGGCAGCGGTGTCACTGGAAGCAATGACCGTAATGTATGCCTTGAGCGCCTTGTCATGAGCAGATGCTCTTGCTTCCTTGTCGAGAGCAGAATTGGGGACAGATTTATTTACACCGCCCAGCTCCTCATTTTCGCTATTGGGCGAAGAGCAGAGTATTTGCGCACATTACGAGAACTTAGTCGTCTGGCTCAACCTAACGCTGGTGGCGGAACTGTTAGCGATAGATGTGGGCACCTTATGTCTGTGAGGCTGGGTCAGCTAGGGGGAGCTATCCGGAAACTTCGGATAGTTCAAGCCGAATGCTCGCGACGGGTTGTCCACACCGTTAATCTCACAGTCCCGGTGCGATTATCTCTCTGGGTTAACGCATTAACAGCGTCCACAAAAAAGCCCCAGGCCTTTCGACCTGGGGCTTTTTCATCTGTATCTGGTGCACCCGGCGGGATTCGAACCCACGACCCCTGCCTTCGGAGGGCAGTACTCTATCCAGCTGAGCTACGGATGCTTGTGCGGGCGACATCATACCCATGTCGACCTTGGGCGTCCATGCCGGTCTTTGGCCGTTTCCCAGTAGGAATTTGCCGCTGGAAGGCCCTGCGCCGGGCGCCGTTGGTCAATGCGGCGGAACGCGCTCAAATCACGCTGATCTGAAAGTTCCGGCAAATGCGCCGTTTTCGTTCTTTTTTTCGAACAGACTATTGCCCTGTACCCCCATTGATCCTAGGATTCGTTTGAGATTTCAAACGCTCTGTCTCTCGTGCGCTATTCGTTGATCGCGCGCGCGGGGGCTGATTTCCCTGACGGCAGCCCACAAGGCGCCTTTCAACAACTCTAATTCGCTCCGCGTGCGCGCGGTGCTGTTAAGGAAAGCCGACATGCAGCTCAAAGATTCCCAGTTGTTCCGCCAGCAGGCCTTTATCGATGGCGCTTGGGTGGATGCGGACAACGGTCAGACCATCAAGGTCAATAACCCTGCCACGGGCGAGATTATCGGCACCGTGCCAAAGATGGGCGCCGCGGAAACCCGCCGTGCCATCGAAGCTGCCGACAAGGCGCTGCCGGCCTGGCGTGCGCTGACCGCCAAGGAGCGCGCCAACAAGCTGCGCCGTTGGTTCGAGCTGCTGATCGAAAACCAGGACGACCTCGGTCGCCTGATGACCCTGGAACAAGGCAAGCCATTGGCTGAGGCCAAGGGTGAAATCGTCTATGCCGCGTCCTTTATCGAGTGGTTCGCCGAAGAAGCCAAGCGCATCTATGGCGACGTGATTCCCGGCCACCAGCCCGACAAGCGCCTGATCGTGATCAAGCAGCCTATCGGCGTGACCGCCGCCATCACCCCGTGGAACTTCCCGGCCGCGATGATCACCCGTAAAGCCGGCCCGGCCCTGGCCGCCGGTTGCACCATGGTGATCAAGCCTGCTTCGCAAACCCCGTTCTCGGCCCTGGCCCTGGTTGAGCTGGCGCACCGTGCCGGTATCCCGAAAGGCGTGCTGAGCGTGGTCACCGGCAGCGCTGGCGACATCGGCGGTGAGCTGACCAGCAACCCGATCGTGCGTAAATTGTCCTTCACCGGCTCGACCGAAATCGGTCGCCAGTTGATGGCCGAATGCGCCAAGGACATCAAGAAAGTTTCCCTGGAGCTGGGCGGCAACGCGCCATTCATCGTGTTCGACGACGCGGACCTGGATAAGGCCGTCGAAGGCGCGATCATCTCCAAGTACCGCAACAACGGCCAGACCTGCGTCTGCGCCAACCGCCTGTACATCCAGGATTCGGTGTACGACGCGTTTGCGGAAAAACTGAAAGTCGCGGTGGCCAAATTGAAGATCGGCAACGGTCTGGAAGAAGGCACCACCACCGGCCCGCTGATCGACGAAAAAGCCGTGGCCAAGGTCCAGGAACACATCGCCGACGCCCTGAGCAAAGGCGCCAAGCTGTTGGCCGGTGGCAAGGTCATGGAAGGCAACTTCTTTGAACCGACCATCCTGGTCGACGTGCCGAAAAACGCCGCCGTTGCCAAGGAAGAAACCTTCGGCCCGCTGGCGCCGCTGTTCCGCTTTAAAGACGAAGCCGAAGTGATCGCGATGTCCAACGACACCGAGTTCGGCCTGGCTTCCTACTTCTACGCCCGCGATCTGGGCCGTGTGTTCCGTGTGGCCGAAGCCCTGGAATACGGCATGGTCGGGGTCAACACCGGGTTGATCTCCAACGAAGTGGCGCCGTTCGGCGGCATCAAGGCCTCGGGCCTGGGCCGTGAAGGCTCCAAGTACGGGATCGAGGACTACCTGGAAATCAAATACCTCTGCCTGGGCATCTAAGCCGGGAAGGGATTGCAGTAAACGCAAAGGGCACGAGAGCGCTGACCCTTTGCGTGTTTCACACCGTTATTCGTAGTGGCCGGGAAAGCTGTGGCAGTCGATCATCGCATGCTGCCGTAGTTGCCTCCCCGCCACGTATTCCTTGAGCAACGCCACCCGATGAGTGGCGAATGAGGACTTTATGAGCAAGACCAACGCTTCCCTGATGAAACGCCGCGAAGCCGCTGTACCGCGCGGTGTTGGCCAGATTCACCCGATCTTCGCCGAATCCGCGAAGAACGCTACCGTGACCGACGTTGAAGGTCGCGAGTTCATCGACTTCGCCGGCGGTATCGCCGTGCTGAACACCGGCCACGTGCATCCGAAAATCATCGCCGCCGTGACCGAACAGCTGAACAAGCTGACCCACACCTGCTTCCAGGTACTGGCCTACGAGCCGTACGTCGAAGTGTGCGAAAAAGTGAACGCCAAGGTTCCAGGCGATTTCGCCAAGAAAACCCTGTTGGTCACCACCGGTTCCGAAGCCGTTGAAAACGCCGTGAAAATCGCCCGTGCCGCGACTGGCCGTGCCGGCGTGATCGCGTTCACCGGCGCCTACCACGGCCGCACCATGATGACCCTGGGTCTCACCGGTAAAGTCGTGCCTTACTCGGCCGGCATGGGCCTGATGCCAGGCGGTGTGTTCCGCGCGCTGTACCCGAACGAACTGCACGGTGTCAGCGACGACGACTCCATCGCCAGCATCGAACGCATCTTCAAGAACGATGCCGAGCCGCGTGATATTGCCGCCATCATCATCGAGCCGGTACAAGGCGAAGGCGGTTTCTACGTCGCGCCGAAGCCGTTCATGAAGCGCCTGCGTGAACTGTGCGACAAGCACGGCATCCTGCTGATCGCCGACGAAGTGCAAACCGGCGCCGGCCGTACCGGTACCTTCTTCGCCATGGAACAGATGGGCGTTGCCGCCGACCTGACCACCTTCGCCAAATCCATCGCAGGCGGCTTCCCGCTGGCCGGTGTGTGCGGCAAGGCCGAATACATGGACGCCATTGCCCCAGGTGGCCTGGGCGGCACCTACGCCGGTAGCCCGATCGCTTGCGCCGCTGCGCTGGCAGTGATGGAAGTGTTCGAAGAAGAGCACCTGCTGGACCGCTGCAAGGCTGTCGGCGAGCGCCTGGTGACTGGCCTCAAGGCGATTCAAGCCAAGTACCCGGTGATCGGTGACGTGCGTGCCCTGGGCGCGATGATCGCGGTTGAGTTGTTTGAAGACGGCGACAGCCACAAGCCAAACGCTGCGGCCGTTGCCGCTGTAGTGGCCAAGGCGCGTGACAAGGGCTTGATCCTGCTGTCCTGCGGCACCTACGGCAACGTGTTGCGCGTACTGGTGCCGCTGACCTCGCCGGACGAGCAGTTGGACAAAGGCTTGGCGATCATCGAAGAGTGCTTCTCCGAGCTGTAAGCGGAAGTTGGCCTGATCGATAGAAAAACCCGCTTCGGCGGGTTTTTTTGTGCGCTTGCAGCACCTTCAGACCTCGTCGCACCGCTCCTCCCACGGTGATCGGCATTCAGCCTGCGATCACGCGATTCTTGCCCAGGCGCTTGGCCTCATACATGGCGGCATCGGCGCGGGCGAACAGGCTGTCCAGGGTGGAGTCCTCCTCGGTCAGGCTGGCCAGGCCCTGGCTGATGGTCACGCTGAACGCCTGGCCTTCATAGCTGAAGCTCAACTCCTGGATCTCTTTGCCCAGGCGTTCAGCCACCTGCAACGCCATCTCCGGCGCGCAACCCGGCAGGACGGCGGCGAACTCTTCGCCGCCAATGCGCCCGAACAGATCGCCACGGCGCAGTACCCCGCGACCGCTCTCGGCGATACGCCGCAGCACCTGGTCGCCCTCCAGATGGCCGTAGGTGTCGTTGACGTCCTTGAAGTCATCGATGTCCAACAGCAGGAAGGCCAGCGGCGCGCCTTGGGCGCAGGCGCTGTCGAAGGCCTGGTTGGCGCATTCGAAGAAGTGTCGGCGGTTGCTGCTTTGGGTCAGCACGTCGGTGGTGGCGAGACGGTGCAGCTCCAGTTCCAACTGTTTTTTTTCAGTGATGTCTTCGGCCATGCCGACCACGATCACCGGCTCGCCAGGTTCGACCTGCTGGTTGATGTAGCACTTGTCGCTCAGCCAGCGGATCTGCCCGTCGGCGGTGATGATGCGGTACTCGCGATCCTCCACGGCACCCTGCTCCAGCACGCGCGCCAGGCTGTGTTCGGCGTAATCGAGGTCTTCGGGGTGAATGCTGTTGCGCCATTCGCGGTGGTCGGCCAGCAACAGGCCGGCGGAACGTCCAAAAATCCGTTCGTATGCCGGGCTTACGTAGAGCACGCGGCGGGTTTGCCAATCGATGGCCCAGAGCACGGCATTCACACTGACCAGCAGCGAACTCAGTAATTGTTCGCGTTCGCTCAGTCGTTCGACTTCGCCCTGGGCATGTACCAGTGCCAGCAGGGTTGCTGCCGCAGCCGGACGCGGAGGGTCAGCGGTAGGGCTGTCGGTGGTGAAGGGCTTTTCGAGAACCATCGGCACAACTCTCTCTGGGCGCGCCGCAAGATCAAGCAGCGGTCACTACAAGGGGTCACCATGATGGCGAAGTGTTCATTGAGAGAGGCGAATTGCAGTGAAGTTCCGTCAATAGTATCGATTGACGGTGTCCGAGAAATGGCGCCAAAAAGCTGATGGACGGGAGGGAAGGCCCTCCCGCCATGTTGTCATACAGATGCAGGTCGCAGCGAATAGGTCTTCAATTGGTGGGCAAAATCCCGCAGGGACTGGATGCCGCTGGCTTCGGCCTCGTGTACCCATTCCTTGATGGCCGCCAGCATATCGTGGCCGTTGGAGCTGGTCTTGAGCCAGATCTGCTGCAGCGCCAGGCGTTTTTCGTAGATCACTTTCAGCGCCTGGCTGTGTTCCAGCATGCTCTGGATACGCAGGTGGTGGCGGTCATCCAGCAGGCTGGTTTCCCGCGACAGCAGGCGTTTGGCGCGGTGGAACTGGTGGCGCACCGAGTGATCGACCTTCTCCAGCTCCTGCTTGACCAGCGGGCCAATCACCAACTTGCGGTACTGGGCCATGATCTGGAAGCGGTTGTTGAGGATCGCCATGGCGGTGTCCATGTCCAGGTGGCCCTTGCCTTCCACGCGGTGGGCAATCGGTGCCACACGCTGCACCTTGGCCAGGCGCAGGAAGCTGAACACTTTGATCCATGCCCAACCCAGGTCGAACTCCCACTTCTTCACCGACAGCTTGGCCGAGTTGGGGTAGGTGTGGTGATTGTTGTGCAGCTCTTCGCCGCCGACGATGATGCCCCACGGCACCAGGTTGGTGGCGGCGTCACGGCATTCGAAGTTGCGATAGCCGACGGCATGGCCCAGGCCATTGATCACACCGGCGGCCCAGAACGGAATCCACATCATCTGGATTGCCCAGATCGTGATGCCGATGGTGCCGAACAGCAGCAGGTCGATTACGCCCATGATCGCCACACCCAGCAGCGGGTAAGGGGTGTAGATCTTGCGCTCGATCCAGTCGTCCGGGCAGTTCTTGCCGTAAATGCGCAGGGTCTCGGGGTTTTCGGCCTCGGCGCGGTACAGCTCGGCGCCTTTGCGCAATACGGTGGACAGGCCCTTGATTACCGGGCTGTGCGGGTCGTCGACGGTCTCGCATTTGGCGTGGTGCTTGCGGTGGATGGCGGTCCACTCGCGGGTGTTCTGCGCCGTGGTCAGCCACAGCCAGAAGCGGAAGAAGTGTTTCAGGCCGGCATTGAGCTCCAGGGAGCGATGGGCTGAATAGCGGTGCAGATAGACCGTGACCCCAACGATGGTCACGTGGGTCATCAACAGAGTGACTGCCACCAGTTGCCAGGCCGACAAGTCAAGAAAACCGTTGTACCACATAGGCTGTATGGCCCTCAGATAAAGAAAAGAACAGCTCACGCATTATCACTAAGCCTACAGAGAAAACCAGCGGCCCTTTCAGATAAGACTTACCAGATGTTACATATCCTATAATCCCCATTCTTTGTAGGATGATTCTTGGCTTTTAGTAAGGATTACTAGGCATATGCTGTTTTCATACCGAGGTGCCCTGAGTGCGGGGCTGGTATATCTGCTGGCTTCAAGCGCCTGGATAGGCGTTACTCAACGGGTATTGATCGAGTTTCTCGATAATCCGACCGAGCTGAGCCATTGGTTGCAGGTGCGCGGCTATGTGTGGGTAGCGCTCAGCGCCCTGCTGATCTACCTGATTTGTGCCCGATCTGCCCAGGCCCACCAGCAGCGGCAACCGTTGAAAGAGAACCGCGAGCGCCTGCGCCAGGCTGCTGCCGTGTTCGATTGCACCCGCGAAGGGGTGTTGGTTACCGACGCCAAGGGCCTGATCGTGCATGTAAACCGGGCCTTCATGGAAATCACCGGCTACCAGCGCGAAGACGTCATGGGCCAGCAGCCGAGCCTGTTCAAGTCCGGTCGCCATTCGTCGAATTTCTATCAACAGATGTTCCAGACCCTGGAACACACCGGTGAATGGAGCGGTGAAATCTGGAATCGGCGCAAAAGCGGTGAGATTTATCCACAGTGGCAAACCATTCGCGTGATTCACGATGACCTGGGTCATCTCAGCCATTACGTTGCGGTGTTTTCCGACATCAGCGCCATCAAGGATTCCGAGCACGAGTTGGCCCACCTGGCTCACCACGACCCGCTGACCGACCTGCCCAACCGCCTGCTGTTCACCGACCGCGCCGAGCAGGCGCTGGCCTCGGCGCAACTGCACAAACGCGGTTGCGCCCTGCTGTTGCTGGACCTGGACCACTTCAAGATCATCAACGACAGCCTTGGCCATAACGTGGGCGACCAGTTGCTCAAGCTGCTGGGCGAGCGGCTCAAGGTGTTGTTCGGCCCCGGCGTCACCCTGGCGCGCCTGGGCGGGGATGAGTTCGCGGTGCTCGCGGAAAATTGCTCACAGGTGGTGCAGGCGGCGGCGTTGGCGCAGCGCATGCTGGATGAGATGAAACAGCCGTTCATCTTTGACGGCCATCAACTGTTTATCAGCGCCAGCATCGGCATCAGCCTGTTCCCCAATGACGCCCTGAGCGCCGAGCAGTTGCTGCGCAACGCCGATTCTGCACTCTTCAAGGCCAAAAGCGTGGGCCGCGAAGGCTACGCCTTGTACACCGAAGAACTCACCGCCCACGCGCAGAACCGGGTGGAAATCGCCAGCGAGCTGCGCCGCGCCCTCGAACGGCAGGAACTGCGCGTCTACTACCAGCCTGTGCACGATTTGCACACCAGCCGCCTGATCGGCGTCGAAGCGCTGGTGCGCTGGCAACACCCCGAGCGTGGCCTGGTGCCGCCGGGCGATTTCATCCCCATCGCCGAACGCACCGGGCTGATTGCCGATATCGATGGGTGGGTGATGGACCAGGCCTGCCGACAGATGTGCCAATGGCTGGCCGACGGTTTGCCGTTGAGCTTTATCGCCATCAATGTGTCGAGCCGCCTGTTTGCCCGACGCGAACTTTACGATCAGGTCGCTCAGGTGCTGCACGACACCGGCCTGGACCCGGCTTTCCTTGAGCTTGAAGTCACCGAAAGCGCAGTGATGGATGACCCTGAAGTGGCCCTGGAACAGCTGCACCGCTTGCGCGAACTGGGCTTGCGCCTGGCCATTGATGACTTCGGCACCGGCTATTCCTCCTTGCTGCGCCTCAAGCGCCTGCCGGTGCAGAAGCTCAAGATCGACCAGGGCTTCGTCGCCGGGCTACCGTGGGACGAAGACGATGCCGCCATCGTGCGGGTGGTGATCGCCCTGGCGAAAAGCATGGGCATGCAGGTGCATGCCGAGGGGATCGAACAGGTGGAGCAGGCGCGGTTCTTGTTGGAGCAGAACTGCGATATGGGCCAGGGGTACTGGTTTGGACGGCCGATGCCGGCGCTGGAAATTGACTGGGACCGCGCACCCGCCATTCAGACTTGAAATGCATTCAAATGTGGGAGGGGGCTTGTGCCCCCTCCCACATTTGGATATTCACAAGGCCTAATTTCTCCGCTCAGACACAAAACTCTCTCGCAACCCCATGCCTTACCAGAAAATTCTTTTTGGTTATATAAACATTCTCAAATAGTCTTTTTAAGAATATCCGCGCTTATCTACTATCGCCCTACGCCGCAAGCAGTGCCGCCACTGCGAGGCACTATTCATTTCAGGAGCGAGACCATGAGCGCATCTCTACGTAGCGTCGACGGCCAGGACGAAGCAGCCATTTTGCGTGAGATCCAGAGCGCCTTGCGCGATCTGCGGTTTGGCGCGGTGGAAATCACTGTGCACAACGCCCAAGTGGTACAGATCGAACGCAAGGAAAAATTCCGTTTGCAGAACCCGGGTAACAAACCGAGCTAAGCAAGAACGGCGATAGACCCGCAACTATAAGAAAAAGCCAACACCCCAGAATTTCAGGAGCTTCTATGTCGTCGATTCGCCGTTATGCCCTGGCCGCCCTGGCCAGTGCCGTGTTTGCCGGTTCCGCGGTTGCCAAGGACTACGAGTTGCTCAACGTTTCGTACGATCCTACCCGTGAGCTGTACCAGGACTACAACGCTGAGTTCACCAACTTCTGGAAACAGTCTCACCCCGGCGACAACGTCAAGATCCAGCAATCCCACGGTGGTTCGGGCAAGCAAGGCCGGGCAGTGATCGACGGCCTGCGCGCCGACGTGGTGACCCTGGCCCTGGCCGGTGACATCGACGAAATCGCCAAGCTGGGCAAGACCCTGCCGGAGAACTGGCAGACCCGCCTGCCGGACGCCAGCACCCCATACACCTCGACCATCGTGTTCCTGGTGCGCAAGGGCAACCCTAAAGGCATCAAGGATTGGGGCGACCTGATCAAGAAAGACGTGTCGGTGATCACACCTAACCCGAAAACCTCCGGCGGCGCGCGCTGGAACTTCCTTGCCGCCTGGGCCTACGGCCTGAAATCCGGTGGCAGCGAAGCCAAGGCCCAGGAATACGTGAAAGAGCTGTTCAAGCACGTGCCGATCCTCGACACCGGCGCGCGCGGTTCGACCATTACCTTCGTCAACAACGGTCAGGGCGACGTGTTGCTGGCCTGGGAAAACGAAGCCTTCCTGGCCCTGAAAGAAGACGGCGGCGCCGACAAGTTCGACATCGTCGTACCGTCCCTGTCGATCCTTGCGGAGCCGCCGGTGGCCGTGGTCGACAAGAACGCCGAGAAAAAGGGCAACACCGAGATCGCCACTGAATACCTCAAGCACCTGTACAGCCCGGCTGGCCAGGAGATTGCGGCGAAGAACTTCTACCGCCCACGCGATGAAAAAGTCGCCGCCAAATACGCCCAACAGTTCCCGAAACTGGACCTGGTGACTATCGACAAAGACTTCGGCGGCTGGAAAACTGCCCAACCGAAATTCTTTAACGACGGTGGCGTGTTCGACCAGATCTACACGGCGCAGTAAGCCAAAGTACCTGTAGGAGCGAGCTTGCTCGCGAAGAACTCAAGGGCACCGCGTTCATTCAGAATGCCCGCGTCATCGTTGACGATCTTCGCGAGCAAGCTCGCTCCTACAGTGGTTTCTACCTTTAACCAAGGACTCTTATGTCGCGTCGTATTTCCCCCGTCATACCCGGCTTCGGGCTGACGCTGGGCTACACCGTGGTGTACCTCAGCCTGATCGTACTCATCCCGCTGGCGGCGATGTTTGTACACGCCGCTCAACTCACCTGGGATCAGTTTTGGGCCATCATCTCCGCACCCCGTGTGCTGGCGGCGTTGAAACTGAGCTTCAGCACCGCGCTGTACGCCGCCCTGATCAATGGCGTGATCGGCACGCTGCTGGCCTGGGTGCTGGTGCGCTACACCTTCCCCGGCCGCAAGATCATCGATGCGATGATCGACCTGCCGTTCGCGCTGCCCACCGCCGTGGCCGGTATTGCCCTGACGGCGCTGTACACGCCGACCGGCCTGGTGGGCCAGTTCGCCGCTGACCTGGGCTTCAAGATCGCCTACAGCCCATTGGGCATCACCCTGGCGCTGACCTTCGTAACCCTGCCGTTCGTTGTGCGCACGGTGCAGCCGGTACTCGCCGATATCCCCCGGGAAATCGAAGAAGCCGCCGCCTGCCTGGGCGCCAAGCCGTTGCAGGTGTTCCGCTACATCCTCGTCCCCGCGCTGCTACCCGCCTGGCTGACCGGTTTCGCCCTGGCGT
The DNA here is from genome assembly GCF_012030485.1 of Pseudomonas sp. B14(2022). NCBI lineage: Bacteria > Pseudomonadati > Pseudomonadota > Gammaproteobacteria > Pseudomonadales > Pseudomonadaceae > Pseudomonas > Pseudomonas sp. B14(2022). The sequence continues at coordinate 141,189 of NZ_JAAUVM010000010.1, read as the reverse complement.
TTGCCCGTGGCGTCGGTGAGTACGGCTCGGTGATTTTCATCGCCGGCAACATGCCGATGAAAACCGAGATTCTGCCGCTGCTGATCATGGTCAAGCTCGACCAGTACGACTACCGCGGCGCCACCTCCATTGGCGTGCTGATGCTGGTGGTTTCCTTTGTCCTGCTGCTGCTGATCAACTTGTTGCAGCGGCGCATCGAACGTCCATAAGGAGGCGCGGAACATGTCCCAATCGTCTATTTCCGCGGCATCCTCGGCCAACGCAGCCCGCCGTGGCAGCGCTGTTTCCCGGCGCATTCTGATCAGCCTGGGGTGGCTGGTGTTCTTCCTGTTCCTGCTGCTGCCGCTGTTTATCGTGGTGTCTCAGGGCTTGAAGAACGGCCTCGGTACGTTTTTCACCGCGATCCTTGAACCGGACGCGTTGTCCGCACTGAAACTCACGGTGATCGCCGTGCTGATTTCGGTGCCACTCAACCTGGTGTTCGGCGTCAGCGCCGCCTGGTGCGTGAGCAAGTACTCGTTCCGTGGCAAGAGCATCCTGGTGACGCTGATCGACCTGCCGTTCTCGGTCTCCCCGGTGATCGCAGGCCTGGTCTACGTGCTGATGTTCGGCGCCCAGGGCTTGTTCGGCCCATGGCTGCAGGAGCACGACATCCAGATCGTGTTCGCCCTGCCGGGCATCGTGCTGGCGACCATCTTCGTGACCGTGCCATTCGTCGCCCGTGAACTGATCCCGCTGATGCAGGAGCAGGGCACCCAGGAAGAAGAGGCCGCGCGCCTGCTCGGAGCCAATGGCTGGCAGATGTTCTGGCATGTCACCGTGCCGAACATCAAATGGGGCCTGATCTACGGCGTGGTGCTGTGTACCGCACGGGCCATGGGTGAGTTCGGCGCGGTGTCGGTGGTGTCCGGCCACATTCGCGGCGTGACCAACACCTTGCCGCTGCACGTCGAGATTCTCTACAACGAATACAACCACGTTGCCGCCTTTGCGGTGGCGAGTCTGCTGCTGATCCTGGCGCTCTTCATCCTGCTGCTCAAGCAGTGGAGCGAGAACCGTATTAATCGCCTGCGCGCCGCTGCGGCTGAGGAATAAGTCATGTCGATCGAAGTCCGTAATGTCAGCAAGAACTTCAACGCCTTCAAGGCCCTGGACAGCATCAACCTGGATATCCAGAGTGGCGAGCTGGTGGCCTTGCTTGGGCCTTCCGGCTGCGGCAAGACCACCTTGCTGCGCATCATCGCCGGCCTGGAAACCCCGGATGACGGTAGCATCGTGTTCCACGGTGAAGACGTCTCCGGCCACGACGTGCGCGATCGCAACGTCGGTTTTGTGTTCCAGCACTACGCGCTGTTTCGCCACATGACCGTGTTCGACAACGTCGCCTTCGGCCTGCGCATGAAACCGAAAAAACAGCGCCCGAGCGAAAGCCAGATTGCGGCCAAGGTTCACGAACTGCTGAACATGGTGCAACTGGACTGGCTGGCCGACCGTTACCCGGAACAACTCTCCGGTGGCCAGCGCCAGCGTATCGCCCTGGCCCGCGCCCTGGCGGTGGAGCCGAAAGTGCTGCTGCTGGACGAACCTTTCGGCGCCCTCGACGCCAAGGTGCGTAAAGAACTGCGCCGCTGGCTGGCGCGCCTGCACGAAGACATCAACCTGACGTCGGTGTTCGTGACCCACGACCAGGAAGAGGCCATGGAAGTCGCCGACCGCATCGTGGTGATGAACAAAGGCGTGATCGAGCAGATCGGCTCACCGGGCGACGTCTACGAAAACCCGGCCAGCGATTTCGTCTACCACTTCCTCGGCGACTCCAACCGCCTGCACCTGGGTGAAGACAAGCACGTGCTGTTCCGCCCCCACGAAGTGTCGCTGTCGCGGCATGAGCTGGAAGACCACCACGCGGCTGAAGTGCGTGATATTCGTCCATTGGGCGCGACCACGCGGGTAACCTTGAAGGTCGAAGGCCAGACAGACCTGATCGAAGCCGAAGTGGTGAAAGACCACGACAGCCTGACCGGTTTGGCTCGCGGCGAGACCTTGTTCTTCAAACCCAAGGTCTGGCAGAAAGCCTGAGCCCCAAACAGAAATCCCAATGTGAAACAGGTTCAAGGTGGGAGGGGGCTTGCTCCCGATAGCGGTGTTTCAGCCAGCTTATCTGCTGCTGACCCACTGCAATCGGGAGCAAGCCCCCTCCCACATTCAGACCTGTCTCGGCTTCAGATCGCGGCGAACCACCGGTCCCGAGCGCTTCTCAATCTGTTGCTTGAGGCCCTGGCGAAACCCCAGCAAAAACGCCACCTCCGCCACCACAAACAACGGCCCCACAATCAGCCCCGATACGTCATCCACAAACGCGGGCTTCTTGCCTTCGTAGTAATGCCCGACAAACTGAATCACCCAACCCACCACAAACAGGCCGACGCCGCTGCTGAGCCACACCATCGTGCTCTGCGCCGCCAACGCATGCCCGGCCCATACCGACAAGCCCATCAACACCGTCATCAGCACCCCCAGGGCCAGTTCAAGCCGCAGGTAAAACCACGCCGAAAACAGCGCGACGATCACCGCCGGGGAAAGCCACAGCCCGCCCACCGCCCATTCGGGGCGTGACAGCAGCACGGCCACCGCGACCACAATCATCGGGATGCCAATGAAGTGGCTGGCGATATTGCGCGGGTCGCGGTGGTAGGCGGCGTATTGACTGAGATGATCGACGAGGCTTTTCATTGTTGTTCCTCCTGTAGGATGTTTGATCATGCCCTGTCAGCCTGGGACTAACTGTCAGCTGGGCGACAATCTTCGGAGTTCTCATGGATGCGACGCAATGGCACTCCCGGTTGGCCGTCGGTCACTGGTTCAGTCACCTGCCCGTACCGTTCCAGCATAGTCTGCTGGCCCATGCGCGGCTGCGGCAGCTGACGGCGGGACAGTACCTGTTCAAGCGCGGCGACCCGCCCTGTGGCTTGTATGCGGTGCTCGACGGCACCCTGCGTGTCAGTGCGGTGAATGAGCACGGCAAGGAAGCGCTGTTGAGCCTGGTGGGGGCGCCCTACTGGTTCGGCGAGATCTGCCTGTTCGACGGTTTGCCGCGCACCCATGACGCCTGCGCCACGGGGCCGTGCACGCTGGTGCAGGTGCCGCAGCAGGCGCTGTTGAAGATTCTTGATGAATCCCCTCGGTACTGGCGCGACCTGGCGTTGCTGATGAGCCAGAAGCTGCGCCTGAGTTTTATCGGCCTCGAACAGCTCAGCCTGATGCCCGCCTCGGTTCGCCTGGCCCATCGACTGTTGATGATCGTTGAGGGTTACGGCGACATGGAACCGTCAAAGCGCGTGCTGCAACTGCCCCAGGAAGACCTGGCGGCGATGCTGAGCCTGTCGCGCCAGACCACCAATGCCTTGCTCAAGGACCTGCAAACCCAGGGCATCGTGCGCCTGGGCTACGGCGAGATCGAAATCCTCGATGCACAGCGGCTACGAGAGGCGGCGCACACCTGAGGGTGTTAGCCTGCAAACCTGATCAATCGAGGTGTGTTATGCGTGTCCTGTTAGTGGAACATGAATCCGAAGAGGCGCAGCGGATGGCCCAGGGCTTGAACGAGGCCGGTTACACCGTGGAAGTTGCGGCCAACGGCATGGCGGCGCAGCGCTTTGTCGAAAGCGCTGAGTACGACCTGGTGATCCTGGATGTGATGCTGCCTGGCCTGAATGCCTGGAAGCTGCAGCAGGCGATCCGGCAGAAGGGCGAAACGCCGGTGTTGTTCCTGACCACGCCGGGCGGGATTGAGGATCGCCTGCGTGGCTTGGAGCTGCATGAGGATGATTACCTGCTCAAGCCGTTTGAGGCCAAGGGGTTGGTGATGCGGGTGAAGAAACTGTTGCGGCGGGATCGGGGTCGCTGATTGATCCCGTCACTGTAGTGCCTGAAAGATTGCCATCGGGAGCAAGCCCCCTCCCACAGGAGAACGCATTTCAAATGTGGGAGGGGGCTTGCTCCCGATGAGGCCTTCAGCCTCCCCACAAATCCCCCTACCGCAACCCATCCCGAAACTGCCCCGGCGTCATCCCCGTCCAGCGCTTGAACGCCCGGTTAAAGCTGCTGGTATCAGCAAACCCCAACAGGTGACTGATCTCCGCCAACGAGCACTGTGGATCACGCAGATGCAACAACGCCAGATTCTCCCGGCACTCATTGAGCAGCGCATCAAACCGACACCCCTCATCCGCCAGATGCCGCTGCAAACTGCGCAAACTCAAGTGCAGCGCCTGGGCAATCCGCTCGGCACTCGGTTCGCCATCGGGCAGTTGCGCCTCGATGGCCGCGCGCACCTTGCGTTCCCAGGTCAGCGGTTGCAGTTGGGCCAGAGTGCGTTTGAGCACGGTTTCGTTGTGTTCGGCCAGTTCCGGGTTGGCGTCGTCCAGGTGGCTGTCGAAATCGCGGGCGGCAAATTCGAGGCGGTCTTCTTCGGCGCCGAAAAACACCGGTGCGCGGAACACCGCGTGCCAGGGCTTGGGGTCGGCAGGTTGCGGGCGCCGCAGGTACACCGCCAACGGCGCGTAGTCGCGGCCCAGGCGGTTGCGGCACGTGCGCACATAGATCGCGGCAAACGCATCGATGGCTTCCAGCGCCGGCGCCGGGCTGCCCGGCGGTTGCAGCAGGCGAAAGCGGTAGCGCTCGCCATCGCCGCTGAGCTCCAGGGTCAGGGCATCGCTGACTACCTGGTGATACCGCACGATGCGCTCGAACACCTCGCGCAGGCTGCCACTCGCCACCAGCGCATAACCCAGCGCATGAAAGGTGGTCGGGCTGACAAACCGCGACACCCGCAACCCGATGGCCGGATCGCCGCTGGCCTGCACCGCCAGTTCCCACAAACGCGTGGTGGCCGACAGCGGGTAGCGCGCGTTGGGGTCGTCCATCTGCTGCGGATCGAGCCCGGCCTGGGCGCATAGCGCGGCGCTGTCGAGACCGAGGGCATCGAGCTGCTTGCGCAGGGCGCGGGTCCAGCTGGCGAGGGAAGTCGGTTCGGTCATGGCGATTGGCGCTTGCGGTCAACAGGTTGGCGTGTGGGGCTAGCGTCCTGCAAGAAGCCCTGGTGCAGGATGTAACCATCAATGAATAAGAGGATGGGAGCATGGACGGTACTTCTGCAAGTCCCCAGCAGATGAACGCGCAACAGCGTTCGGCGCATATCCGCGAGGTGGTGCTCGCCGAAGGCGTGCGCTTGCGTCGCCGGCACCCGTGGTTGCAGCATCAGGACGCCCTGGGCGCGGGCATCCTGGCCTTTGCCTTGCTGGGCATGATCGGCTCGGCGGCGCTCTATATCAGCGGTCATATGGCCTGGTGGGCCTGCCTGCTGCTCAATGCGTTCCTCGCCTCACTGACCCACGAGCTGGAACACGACCTGATCCACAGCATGTACTTTCGCAAACAGCGCGTGCCGCACAACCTGATGATGGGCCTGGTGTGGCTGGCGCGGCCGAGCACCATCAACCCGTGGATCCGTCGCCACCTGCACCTCAATCACCACAAGGTCTCCGGCACTGAGACCGATATGGAAGAGCGTGCGATCACCAACGGCGAGCCCTGGGGCTTCGCGCGGTTGCTGATGGTGGGCGATAACGTGATGTCGGCGTTTATCCGCATGCTGCGCGCCAAGACCTGGGGCCACAAACTCAAGATCCTCAAGCGCTCGCTGCTGGTCTACGCACCGCTGGCGCTGCTGCATTGGGGCGCGTGGTACGTCTTCCTCGGTTTCCATGCCGCCAACGGCATCGCCAGCCTGCTGGGCACGCCGATCGACTGGTCCACCGGCACCTTGCAGATGATGCAGGTGATCGACATCGCCGCCGTGGTGATCATCGGCCCCAACGTGCTGCGCACCTTTTGCCTGCACTTTGTCAGCTCCAACATGCACTACTACGGCGATGTGGAACTGGGCAATGTGATCCAGCAAACCCAAGTGCTGAACCCGTGGTGGATGTGGCCGTTGCAGGCGTTCTGCTTCAACTTCGGCAGCACCCACGGGATTCACCATTTTGTGGTGAAGGAGCCGTTCTACATCCGCCAGATGACGGCCAAGGTGGCGCATAAGGTCATGGCCGAGATGGGCGTGCGCTTCAATGATTTCGGCACGTTTGCGCGGGCTAATCGGCTTGGCTTTCCACCGCCAGCAGCGTCTCGATCAACGCTTTCGCCGCAGGCGACAAGCGCACCCCAGCGCGGCTGATCACACCACAGCGGTTGTTCAAGCTGTCGAGGGCGTGGGGCAGGTTGCGCCAGTGCAGCACCTGCAACTCGCCCCGGGCGAATGCCTCGACGAAGGCTTCTTCAGCCCCCAGTCCGATGGCGTCCGCCGCGCGTACGAAGCTGCGGTTTCGTTGTAGCGCAGTTGGCGAAGGTCCATGGTGTGCCCGGCATCCTGTGGGAGAACCGGGATTTTAAGAGGGTTACTTATTCCGTCAACGAAGCACTGTTGGTTTATGTAGATCTTAAATGCATGTCTATAGAGCAGGCGCAGTCCGGTACGTGGCCGGGCTGAACACTCGCGTCACCACCAGCATCGCCACCGCCGTGACCGTCAGCACCACCCAGGCGCTGACAAAGTTGCCGGTCAGCTCGCGCAGCCAGCCGGTCATCCACGGCGACACCGCGTTGATCAAGAAACCCACGCCTTGCACAAAGGCCGCCAGTTGCCCTGCTTGGCGTGGGTCGCGGTGGTGGTCGAGGGTCAGCAGCAGGCTCAAGGCGAAACACGCGCCCAAGCCGAAGCCACACAACGCCACCCATAGGTGCGCAGACGCCTGCGGCGCGACGATCAGGCCGAGGTAACCCACGGTCTGGGCCAGCAGGGCAATGCCCAGCAGCGGCCGACGGTCGATACCGCGTTGCGCCAGCACCGGCATCAACAGCGCGGCGATCACCTGGAAAATGGTCATGAACGCCAGCAGCGAACCACTGGGCAACACACCCCAGCCCAGTTGCTGATAGTAGGCCGGCAACCACGCCACCAGGCTCATGTAGCCGCAATTGACCAGGCCGAAATACAGCGCCAGCAACCAGGCGCGGCGATTGCGCAGGTCCTTGAAGGCCGGCACCACCTGTGGATTTCTGGCCGCGCCCAGGGGCAGCCAGGCCCACAGCAGCAAGGCGCCCAGCGCCGGCAGCAGCCACACCCCCAACCCCGCCTGCCACTCCTGGAAATGCGTGGCCACCAGCGGGCTGAGCAGCGCTGCCAGCCCGCCGCCGGCCATCAGCGAGGCTGAGTACACACCCATCGCCACCGGCACGCGATGACGGAATTCGCGCTTGATCATCGCCGGCACCAAGGCCTGGATCAGCGCCACCCCCGCGCCGCCGAGCAGCGCCGTGACCAGCAGCGCCGACGCCTGGCCCATCAACCAGCGTGCCAGGCACGCCAGCAGGATCATCATCAAGCCCAGGGCGACGCCGCGCCGCTCGCCCAGACGGGCTTCCACGCGCACGCCCACCAGCGCCACCAACCCCATGCACACCACCGGCAGGCTGGTCAGCAGGGCGCTGCTCTGGAAACTCAGGCCGGTGGCTTGGCGAATCTCGCCGAGCAACGGGCTGATGGAACTGAGGATCGGCCGCAGGTTCAGGCCGAGCACCACCAGCAGGCCCCAGCCGGCGAGGGATTTATTCAGGGTCATGCAACGCTCTTGCAGTCGGTAAATGAGGCGTGAGTATGGTCAGCGCCAAAGGTATTCTGAAATTAAATATAACCATGACAATCAGTGGCTAATGGAATGGTGACGCCCATGTTCGATCCCGTGTTGTTGCGCAGTTTTGTCGCTGTGGTGGACTGCGGCAATTTCACCCGCGCCGCCGAGCGCCTGCACTTGACCCAGTCCACCGTGAGCCAGCAGATCCGCCGCCTGGAAGAGGCGGTGGCGTGCCAGTTGCTGGACCGCGACCAGCGCCGCGTGGTCGCCACCGCTGAGGGCGAGCGCTTACTGGCCTATGCACGGCGCATCCTCGCGCTGCATGAAGAAGCCGCCGATGTGTTGATCAACCAACAGAGCGACGGCGTGCTGCGCCTCGGCGTACCGGAAGACTTTGCCGCCGAGCGCCTGATGCCGTTGCTGTCGGCGTTTGTGCTGGCGTATCCACGGGTGCGGCTGGAGGTCACCAGCGGCCTGGGGCCCGAGTTGCAGCGTCAGTACCGCAGTGGTGAATTCGACGTGTTGCTGGTCAAGCAGATGGGCAGCAGCGATGACTGCCTGGCGTCGTGGCCCGAGCCGCTGTGTTGGGTAGACAGCCACAGCACGCCGTGCCTGGGGCGCGACCCTCTGCCGTTGGTGGCATTCCCGGTGGGCGGCCTGTACCGCAATGAAATGCTGCACCACCTGGAAGTGGGCGGCTGGCGCTGGCGTATCGGTTATTCCAGCGCAAGCCTGGCCAGCGTGTGTTCGGCGGTGGCGGCGGGATTGGGTGTGAGTCTGTTGCCGCGACGGGTCGTGCAGCCAGGGCATGTGGAACTGGGGCCGGACAGTGGTTTGCCCGTGGTGCAAGGCGTGCGTCTGGCGTTGTATGCCCGTCATGGCCTGAGTGCCGCAGGGCAGTGCTTACAGGCTGAACTGTTCGATTTGTGCGCAAACAGCCCCGTTGAGCCATGCCTTAACTGAATATTTTGTATGCCTGAAAAACATCAAAAAAAACCACCTCGGCGCCAAGCACCGAGTGGTGAGTTGGTCGACCTTGGGCGGCCGCACCGCGCGCCGTTGGGGCAATTGCGAACGCAGCAAACCCCGAAGCGCTTTTGCAAGCTGACGATGGAGTGAACTACGGCGAAGTGGCGCGAGCCATGGCGTCTATCGAGCGCGGGCATTACCAAGCTGTCGGTGATTACCGCACGTTAGTGGCAAAAGCCTCGACAAGTTTTTGGCCGTCTCCTTGGCAGGGTGCGGCCTTTTTTTTGCCTGAAATTCAAGCCACGCCGCCAATTCCCACATTTGAACCTCATGCAGGTTTGAGTTTTTGGTTATTAATAAATAGCTTCTTATTCCTTAACGAATATAACCCTCGTCCCTATACTGTCCTGCAACGTTAAACGCTGCAGGAGGGCACACCCATGCACAGCGAGTCGATTCGTTACCTGATCGTGCCTGGCTGGCAAGGATCGCCAGAAGATCATTGGCAAACTCATTGGCAGAACAGCCTGCCCAACAGCGCGCGTGTGGAGCAGGCCGATTGGCTGACGCCGCGCCGCGAAGACTGGGTAGCCGCGCTGGCCGAGGCGATCGCCGCCGACAGCACCCCGGTGATTCTGATCGCCCATAGCCTGGGCTGCATCACCGTGGCCCATTGGGCTGCCACTGCACCCGTGCAGTTCCTGCGGCAGGTGCGCGGGGCCTTGCTGGTGGCTCCTGCGGACGTCGAACGTCCGGCGTGCTCGCCCGCCCTGCGCAACTTTGCGCCGATCCCGACCGACCTGCTGCCCTTTCCCAGCCAGGTGGTCAGTTCCGATAACGACAGCGCCGTCAGCGCCCCCCGTGCCCTGGAGCTGGCGCGTCACTGGGGCGCCGAAGCCGGCATCCTGTCCGGGGCCGGGCATATCAATGTGAAGTCCGGTCACCAGCGCTGGGAGCAGGGGTTCGCCTACCTGTATCGCCTGCAAAGCCGCCTCGAGCATCACGCCCGGCGCACCGCCTGATATTTTTTCAACGCCCCGTCCCTGAGTGGATTGGGGGCGGGAGCCTGCCATGAGTCTGCATGAAACCTTCGGTCAGCCACTGCTGACCTTTCCCGACGCCGAAAAAAGCCCGCTGAGCATCCGCGCCAAGGCGTTGGTGTTTGTTGACCCACGCTCGCGGCAACTGCGCGAAGACTTGGAAAATCTCGCCCCGCGCGCCTTGCCTGTATTGATTCGGGGCGAGACCGGCAGCGGTAAAGAGTTGCTGGCGCGGCATATTCACCGGGGCAGCGACCGCTCCGGTTTGTTTGTCTCGGTCAATTGCGGCGCCATCAGCCCAACCTACGCCGACGCCGAGTTGTTCGGCTATGCCGCCGGCGCCCACAGTGGCTCGGCCAGCAGCCGGGCCGGGTGGTTTGGCTCGGCGAATGGCGGCACCTTGTACCTGGATGAGATCGGCGACCTGCCGCTGCCGATCCAGGTGAAACTGCTGGCGGCCCTGGAAAACCATGAAGTCACCCGCGTTGGCGCCCACCAGCCGAGCCCGGTGGACGTGCGCCTGGTGGCCGCCACCAGTATCGACCTGGCCCAGGCCGTGGCCGCCGGCAAGTTTCATGAGCGGCTGTTCCATTATCTCAGCGAAGGTCAGTTGGATTTGCCGGCATTGCGTGAGCGGGTGGGCGATATCCTGTCGTTGGCCGAATACTTTCTGGGTATCTACAGCCAGCGCCTGGACCTGCCGGTGCCCCTGATCAGCGATGCGGCCCAGCATGTGCTGGAACACCACAGTTGGCCGGGCAATACCCGTGAGTTGGAGAACGTCATCCACTTCGCCTTGCTGGTGAGCAGTGGCGACGAAATTCTGCCCGAGCATCTGAACCTGCCGGTGGCGGGCTCGCCGTTGGAACAAGTGCAGCGGATTTTCGCCAATGCGAGCCCGGCTGAGCAGGAAGACTTGCGCCGCTTTCTACGCGAACAAGCCGCTACATGAGCAAAATGGAATATCAACGTGAATAAAAGATATTGTTCGGGAATAAAAAATATAGGTATTGTCCCTCCCACGCCGCGATAGCACTTCGCTGGCACACCACATAAAAAACGGTCGTCAGAGACGCCCCGGAATTTCGATAAGGACACTGCATGAAAAAGGTTCTGTTGTTTACCGCACTGGCGGCTGCCCTGACTGCAAGCTTCGCCCAGGCCAACGAGAAACTGGTGGTTGCCGCGACCCCGGTCCCGCACGCCGAGATCCTCGAACTGGTCAAGCCAGCCCTGAAAAAAGAAGGCGTGGACCTGGAAATCAAAGTCTTCACCGACTACGTCCAGCCAAACGTGCAGGTTGCCGAGAAGCGCCTGGACGCCAACTACTTCCAGACCCTGCCGTACCTGGAAAACTTCAACAAGGGCAAGGGCACCAACCTGGTCACCGTGGTTGGCGTGCACGTTGAGCCCTTCGGCGGTTACTCGAAAAAGATCAAGAATATTTCCGAGCTCAAGGATGGCGCCACCGTGGCCATCCCGAACGAAGGCTCCAACAGCGGCCGCGCCCTGTTGCTGCTGCAGAAAGCCGGTGTGATTACCCTGAAAGACCCGACCAACGCCCTGGCCACGCCGAAAGACATCGCCAGCAACCCGAAGAACCTGAAGTTCAAAGAGCTGGAATCGGCCCTGCTGCCACGTGTGCTGGACCAGGTTGACCTGGATATGATCAACACCAACTACGCGCTGGAAGCGGGTCTTAACCCGGCCAAGGACGCGCTGATCATCGAAAGTGCCGACTCGCCGTACGTGAACTTCCTGGTGGCTCGTCCGGACAACAAGGACAGCGACGCTATCCAGAAACTGTCCAAGGCCCTGACCAGCCCGGAAGTCAAAGCCTTCATCGAGAAGAAGTACAACGGTGCAGTCGTGCCCGCGTTCTGATGTAAGCCAAAACCCCCTTCAAGGTTTCAACGCCGGCGGCTACTACAGCGTCGGCGTTTTTTATGCCTGGAATTTGGAATGCAATCGAAATGTGGGAGGGGGCTTGCTCCCGATAGCGGTGTGTCAGTCAAAGATGTACTGACTAAACCACCGCTATCGGGAGCAAGCCCCCTCCCACAATTGATCTTCATCTCACTTTGGATTGTTAGTGGTTTTAGAGCGCTCGGCTGTTAATCGCCCTGCGCAACGCCACCAACCATTTCACCAGCTCCTGCGGATCAATCGGTTTCGCTTTGTTCATTGTTCATTCCCTCGAAAACAGACCCCCCAACCATAGCTGTCACCTGCCAAACCCGCGAATCGGGGCTGAATGTTACGGTTTCTACCGCCACGCTCGTGCTACGCGACGTTGGCCCTGTCGAGACGGAAGATGAGCCTGCCCCTGTTCAATGGGTAATCCGATAGTTTTCCGAGGCGCCCATCTCGCCATTTCCTTGGCCGATTCGAATCATGTAATGGATGGGATGGACGCCCAGGTGTTGCAGCAATACAGCTCGGGGAATATGTGTGCGAATTTGCTGCGGTGGGTTGTTGTTGAATTCGATATCCACCACCGGCCGCCGGCTGATGAAGATCTGGAGACGGTCCTTGCTCGTACCTATATCGGTCGGCTGGATGATGACCGTCGCTCCTTGGTCGGGGACATTCTTCAAGGACAGTTCATAGTGGTCGGAAGGCGGCGTCGGCGGCGTGGCTTCGGTAATCTGCAGGGGTGGAAGCATTTTTTTATCTTGGCTGCTCATTGGGTCTACCTCAGTACAGGGGGCGTGATTTGCTTGCACTGCAGCACGCGCGAATGACCGTGCAGCAAGACCGGGGTCAATGTTTACGAGGGTTGTCGAGGGCTGTCTACTGTTAGAACTCACAGGTCGCGCCGGCTTGGGAACCCTGATCTAAGCTCACAGTCGCATACACACTGGCACATCGCATCGCGCACAAGGAGTCCGCATGGGCGGTCGTATTTCCACCTGTATCGTCGGTTTGGGTTTAGTGGTGTTGCTGAGCGCTTGCGGCCAGGAAAACGCCGAACCCAAGCAGCATTCCCGAGTATTTGTGCAAACCGTGCAACCCGCGGATTTCGCCGCGGCCGTCACGTTGACCGGGGATGTGCAGGCGCGCGTGCAGACCGACTTGTCCTTCCGCGTCGGCGGCAAGATCATCCAGCGCATGGTGGATGTGGGTGACCGCGTGACCGCCAGGCAAGTGCTGGCCAAGCTTGATCCCAAGGATTTGCAGACCAACGTCGATTCCGCCCAGGCCCAGGTCGTGGCCGAACAGGCGCGGGTCAAGCAGACCGCCGCCGCGTTTGTGCGCCAGGAAAAACTCCTGCCCAAGGGCTACACCAGCCGCAGCGAATACGATTCCGCCCAGGCCGCGCTGCGCAGCAGCCAAAGTGCCCTGGCCGCCGCGCAGGCGCAGTTGGCCAACGCCCGTGAACAACTCGGCTATACCGCGCTGATTGCGGATGCGCCGGGAGTGATCACCGCGCGCCAGGCCGAAGTCGGTCAGGTGGTACAGGCCACCGTGCCGATTTTCAGCCTGGCCACCGATGGCGAGCGCGATGCGGTGTTCAACGTTTATGAGTCACTGCTGGTTGAGCCGCCGCCCGATGCGCCGATCACCGTCAGCCTGCTGGATAACCCGAGCATCAAGGCCGTGGGTAAAGTGCGTGAAGTCACACCGACCGTGGCCGCCAATACCGGCACGGTGCAAGTGAAGATCGCCCTGCAATCGTTGCCCGAAGGCATGCGGCTTGGTTCGGTGGTCAGCGCCACCGCCAATGGCCCGGCCAAATCGAGCATCGAGCTGCCCTGGTCGGCGTTGACCAAAGACCTCAGCGAGCCCGCCGTATGGCTGGTGGACGGCGAGGGCAAGGCGCAACTGCACAAGGTCAGTGTGGCGCGTTACCTCACGGGCAAAGTGATTATTGGCGACGGCCTCAAGGGCGGCGAAAAAGTCGTGGTGGCTGGTGGGCAACTACTGCACCCCGGCATGCTGGTCGAGATCGCCCAGCCAGGAGCCCAGCCATGAAGCGCCTGACGGTTGTACTCGCCGCCAGCCTGTTGCTGATGGCCTGCTCCAAGGAAGAACCGGCGCCTGAGCCCGTGCGCCCGGTGCTGTCCATGGAGGTGAAGTCCGAAGACCAGGAGACCCTCGGCCGCTTCGCCGGCACCATCCAGGCTCGCTACGAAAGCAACCTGGGCTTCCGCGTCCCCGGTCGCATCGCCCGGCGTGCCGTGGATGTGGGCGCCGAAGTGGAGAAGGGCGCCTTGCTCGCCGTGCTCGACCCTACCGACCAACAGAACCAGTTGCGCGCCGCCCAAGGCGATTTGGCGCGGGTGCAGGCGCAGTTCATCAATGCCCAGGCCAATGCCCGTCGCCAGCAGGAGCTGTTCAACCGTGGTGTCGGCGCCCAGGCCCAACTGGATGTGGCCCAGACCGACCTGAAAACCACCCAGGCTTCCCTCGACCAGGCCCGGGCTTCGGTCAATCAAGCCAAAGACCAGCTCAACTACGCCGAACTGCGCACCGACCACGCCGGCATCGTCACCGCCTGGAATGCCGAGGCCGGCCAGGTGGTCAGCGCCGGTCAGCAAGTGGTGACCCTGGCGCGCCCGGACATCAAGGAGGCGGTCATCGACCTGCCCGCCGGCCTCGCCGAGCGCCTGCCGCCGGATGGGGTGTTCCTCGTCGCCGGGCAACTCGACCCCAGCGTCAACACCACCGCCACCGTGCGCGAGATCGAACCCCAGGCCCAAAGCGCCACGCGCACCCGTCGCGCGCGCCTGACCCTGGCCGAAACGCCGCCCGCGTTCCGCCTTGGCACGGCGGTCAGCGTGACCTTGAGTTCGGCCATCGCCCCACGCATCGAGTTGCCCCTGAGCGCCTTGCAGGAAGTCGACGGCAAGACCCGCATCTGGTTGCTCGATACCCAAAGCCAGACCGTACAACCGCGCGACATCACGGTGCTTAGCCGTGACGCTGACAGCGCCTTGCTCAACGGCGGCGTCAAACCCGGCGAACGTATCGTTACCGCCGGCGTGAACAGCCTGAAGCCCGGGCAGAAAGTCAAAATCGACGAGGACAGCCCGCGATGAAAGGCAGCTTCAACTTATCCGAGTGGGCCCTCAAGCATCAGTCCTTCGTCTGGTACCTGATGTTCGTCGCGTTGCTGATGGGCGTGTTCTCCTACATGAACCTGGGCCGCGAGGAAGACCCCTCGTTCACCATCAAGACCATGGTGATCCAGACCCGCTGGCCGGGCGCGACCCAGGAAGAAACCCTCAGGCAGGTCACCGACCGCATCGAGAAAAAGCTCGAGGAACTCGACTCCCTCGACTACGTGAAAAGCTACACGCGACCGGGTGAATCCACGGTGTTCGTGTTCCTCAAGGACACCACCAGCGCCAAGGCGATTCCGGAGATCTGGTACCAGGTCCGCAAGAAGATCGACGACATTCGCGGCACCTTCCCCCAGGGCTTGCAGGGGCCGTCGTTCAACGACGAATTCGGCGATGTGTTCGGCTCGGTGTATGCCTTTACCGGCGACGGCCTGTCGATGCGCCAGTTGCGCGACTACGTGGAGCAGGTGCGCGCCGAGATCCGTTCGGTGCCGGGGCTGGGCAAGGTCGAGATGATCGGCCAGCAGGACGAAGTGATTTACCTGAATTTCTCCACGCGCAAACTGGCGGCCCTGGGCATTGACCAGCGCCAGGTGGTGCAAAGCCTGCAATCGCAGAACGCGGTGACCCCCGCCGGGGTGATCGAGGCCGGGCCGGAGCGCATCTCGGTGCGTACTTCGGGGCAGTTCGCCTCGGAAAAAGACCTGGCCAACGTCAACCTGCGCCTCAATGACCGCTTCTATCGCCTGGCCGATATCGCCGAGATCAGCCGTGGCTATGTTGACCCTGCGCGACCGATGTTCCGCTTCAACGGCAAGCCGGCGATTGGCTTGGCCATCGCCATGCAGAAGGGCGGCAACATCCAGTCGTTCGGCAAGGCACTGCACACGCGCATGGACGAACTGACCGCCGACCTGCCGGTGGGCGTCGGTGTGCATAAGGTCTCCGACCAGGCCGAAGTGGTGGAAGAGGCGGTCGGCGGCTTTACCAGCGCGCTGTTCGAAGCGGTGATCATCGTGCTGGTGGTGAGCTTTATCAGCCTCGGCATGCGCGCCGGGCTGGTGGTGGCGTGCTCGATTCCACTGGTGCTGGCGCTGGTGTTCGTGTTCATGGAATACAGCGGCATCACCATGCAGCGCGTGTCGCTGGGTGCGTTGATCATCGCCCTCGGCCTGTTGGTGGACGACGCGATGATCACCGTGGAGATGATGATCACACGTCTGGAAAAAGGCGAAACCAAGGAGCAGGCGGCCACCTATGCCTACACCTCCACGGCATTCCCGATGCTCACCGGTACCTTGGTGACCGTCGCCGGTTTCGTGCCGATTGGCCTCAACGCCAGTTCGGCGGGGGAGTACACCTTCACCCTGTTCGCGGTGATTGCCGTGGCGATGCTGGTGTCATGGGTGGTGGCGGTATTGTTTGCGCCGGTGATCGGCGTGCATATCCTCAGTGCCAAGGTGAAACCCCACAGCGCCGAGCCGGGGCGCATCGGCCGCGCGTTCAATGGCGGCATGCTGTGGGCCATGCGCAACCGTTGGTGGGCCATCGGCATCACCGTGGGCCTGTTCGTGGCGTCGGTGTTCTCCATGCAGTTTGTGCAGAACCAGTTCTTCCCGTCGTCGGACCGCCCGGAAATTCTCGTCGACCTCAACCTGCCGCAAAACGCCTCGATCAACGAGACGCGCAAGACGGTCGACCGTCTGGAAGCGATCATCAAGGACGACCCGGACATTACGCGCTGGAGCACCTATATCGGCCAGGGTGCGATCCGTTTCTACCTGCCCCTCGACCAGCAACTGGAAAACCCCTACTACGCGCAGTTGGTGATCGTCAGCAAAGGCCTGGAAGAGCGCGGTGCCTTGATTGCGCGCCTGCAAAAGCGCCTGCGTGACGACTTCGTGGGGATCGGCAGTTTTGTGCAACCGCTGGAAATGGGCCCGCCGGTGGGGCGTCCGATCCAGTATCGCGTGTCCGGTAAAGACACCGACCAGGTGCGCAAGCACGCCATCGAACTGGCGACCCTGCTGGATAAAAACACCCACCTGGGCGAGATCATCTACGACTGGAACGAGCCGGGCAAAGTGCTGCGCATCGACATTGCCCAGGACAAGGCGCGCCAGCTCGGGCTGTCATCCGAAGACGTGGCGCAGTTGATGAACAGCGTGGTCAGTGGTGCGTCGGTAACCCAGGTGCACGACGACATCTACCTGATCAACGTGGTCGGCCGTGCCGAGGACGCCGAGCGCGGTACGCCGGAAACCTTGCAGAACCTGCAGATCGTCACGCCCAACGGCACCTCGATCCCGCTGCTGGCCTTCGCCACCGTGCGCTATGAACTGGAACAGCCGCTGGTGTGGCGTCGCGACCGCAAGCCGACGATCACCATTAAAGCGTCGGTGCGCGATGAGATGCAGCCGACCGACCTGGTCAAGCAGCTCAAGCCGGAGATCGACGCATTCAGCGCCGGCCTGCCGGTGGGTTACAAGGTCGCCACGGGCGGCACCGTGGAAGAAAGCGGCAAGGCTCAGGGCCCGATTGCCAGCGTGGTGCCGCTGATGCTGTTCCTCATGGCGACCTTCCTGATGATCCAACTGCACAGCGTGCAGAAGATGTTCCTGGTGGCCAGTGTCGCGCCGCTGGGGCTGATCGGCGTGGTGCTGGCGTTGATCCCCACGGGCACGCCCATGGGCTTTGTGGCGATCCTCGGTATCCTGGCGCTGATCGGCATCATCATCCGTAACTCGGTGATCCTGGTGACGCAGATCCACGAATATGAAGTGGCCGGCTACACGCCGTGGGACGCGGTGGTGGAAGCCACCGAGCACCGGCGTCGGCCGATCCTGCTCACGGCGGCTGCGGCGAGCCTGGGCATGATCCCGATTGCTCGGGAAGTGTTCTGGGGGCCGATGGCCTACGCGATGATTGGCGGCATCATCATCGCCACCTTGCTGACGCTGTTGTTCCTGCCGGCGCTGTATGTGGCCTGGTACAAGATCCGCGAACCCCAACGTTAAAAATGTGGGAGGGGGCTTGCCCCCGATGGCGGTGGGTCAGTCAAAGATGCTCCAACTGATCCACTGCTATCGGGAGCAAGCCCCCTCCCACATTTGGAATGCGTTGCCTCTAAGGTTTGCGCCAGACACTGGCCAACCAAGGCTGCTGCTCTCGAGGCAATCCCTGCGGCCGGTAGTAATGCTCCAACTCCACAAAGCCGGCGGCGGTGAGCAGTGTTTGCCACGCCTCCAGGTCGTGATAAGCGCCATAGCGCGGCCCATTCCAGCCTTCCTGGTTCTCACCCCGCGGGTTGGAGCTGAACAGCACACCCCCAGGTTTCAACGCCCCATGCAGTTGTTTGAGCACACGCGGCAGTTCCTGCTTGGGGATATGAAACAGCACCGCATTGGCAAAGATCCCGTCAAAGCGTTCAGCCGGTAAATCCAGCTTGAGGAAGTCCTGCTGCAACACCTCACAGCCGCTGTCTTCGCGCGCCATCTGCGCAAACCGCTCGGAGCCGTCCAGGCCGACGGCGATATGCCCCATGCGCGTAAAGGTCTGCAAATCCCGCCCCGGCCCGCAGCCGAAGTCCAGCACGGTAAAGGGCGCAGTGCATTGGATATGCCGCAGCAGCGCGTCGATGTTCTGGCTCACATCGTGATCGCGGGTGCCTTCACGGAAGTCCTCGGCCACCTTGTTGTAGTGGCCGAGGGTGGTGGACGTGATCTGGTCGAGGTCGTCGGGCTTGAGGGGCATGGTGGGCAATACCGGGTGTTGAGATGACCCGACTATACCTTGTGGCGAGCGGGCATGCCCCGCGTTGGGCTGCGCAGCCGCCCCAGCTTTCAGCGCTTGTTCAGCACCCGCGCCAACCGATCGCCACCCAACTGGATCACCGCCACCAGGATCACCAGCAGCACAATCACCGTGAGCATGATCTGCGTATCAAAGCGCTGGTAGCCGTAGCGATAGGCAATGTCGCCCAAGCCGCCCGCACCAATGGCCCCGGCCATGGCGGACGAGTTGATCATGGTCACCAGAGTGATGGTGAACCCGCCGACAATCCCCGGCAGCGCTTCGGGCAGCAGTACATGCCAGATGATGTGCCAGCGCCGGCACCCCATGGCCTGGGCGGCTTCAATCAGGCCGTGGTCGACCTCGCGCAGACTCACTTCGGCAATGCGCGCGAAGAACGGTGTGGCGGCGATGGTCAGCGGCACAACCGCCGCCCACACGCCGTAGGTGGTGCCGACGATCAGCCGCGTGAAGGGGATCAGCGCCACCATCAGGATCAAAAACGGAATCGAGCGGAACAGATTGACGAATGCCCCCAGCACCCGGTTCAGCGCCGGTGCCTGGTAGATGCCGCCCTTGTCGCTGGTCACCAGAAACACCGCCAGCGGAATCCCCACCAGCAAGGCGATCAACGATGACACGCCGACCATCAACAAGGTGTCGATGGCACCCTGCACTAAACGATCAAACCACATAGCCCAGCACCTCCACCTGTTGTGCCCAGTTCGCGGCGCGGTTGCGCAGTTCTTCGGTGTTATGGGGTGACCCGTTCACCGCCAGCAGCAGTTGCCCCAAGGCATGCCCCTGAATCCGTTCGACACCGCCTTGCAGCAGACGCACGCGCCCGCCGAGGGCGCTGAACAGCGCGGCCAGGTCCGGTTCATCGCTGGCACTGCCGGTGAACTGCAAGCGCAGCACCACGGCGGCGTCCGGTGATTCAGGCTGGGTGTGCAAACGGTTTTGCAGTTCTTCCGGCAGCCCATGTTGCAGCGGCGCCAGCAGGGTCTTGCTGACTTCATGTTGCGGGTTGCCGAACACTTGCCACACCGGGCCTTGTTCGACGATGCGCCCGTGTTCGAGCACCACCACGCGGTCGCAGATGTCGCGGATCACCGCCATCTCATGGGTGATCAACACGATGGTCAGGCCCAGGCGCCGGTTGATCTCGCGCAGCAGGCCGAGGATCGATTGGGTGGTCTCCGGGTCAAGGGCCGAGGTGGCTTCGTCGCACAGCAGGATCTGCGGGTCGTGCACCAGCGAACGGGCAATGCCCACGCGCTGTTTCTGCCCGCCGGACAGCTGCGCCGGGTAGGCCTTGTGCTTGTCCTGCAAGCCGACCAATTCCAGCAGCTCGCGCACTTTTTGCTCACGCTGGGGCTTGGGCACGCCGGCGACTTTCAGCGGCAATTCGACGTTCTGCCACACGGTCTTGGCCGACATCAGGTTGAAGTGCTGGAAGATCATGCCGATACGCCGACGCAGCGCTACCAGGTGGTCTTCGTCGAACTCGCCGATGTCGACCTGATCGATCAACACGCGCCCGCTGCTGGGTTGTTCCAGGCGGTTGATGGTGCGGATCAGCGACGATTTGCCGGCGCCGCTGCGGCCGATAATGCCGAACACTTCACCGCGCTGGATCGCCAGGTCGATGCCTTGCAAGGCATGCACGCCGCCGTCGTAGGTTTTGCCCAGGTTGATAAAACGCACGTGCGCGCGGTTCAGGTCCGGATGCAGTTCTGTCTGTTCGGCGTCCCTGGGCGGTAAACCCAGGTCGCGCAGTTGAGAGTGGGCGGCGGTCATTTTTTATCGTCCCAACCGACTTGGTACAACTTGCCGAGGGATTTATCCAGCGCCGCGCGCACCACTGGCGAGTGCTGGTAGATGTCGACGAACTTGATCACGCGCGGGTCGGTTTTGCTCTTGGGCTGGATCACGAACTGGATCACGTATTCCGGGTGGTCGAGGCCGTCTAACAGCAGCGCCGACTCGGCATCGAAGGTCTTGGACAGGCGGATGTACGCCGGGTAGCCCTGCACCAGGTCCGCATCGTCATAGGCGCGCACCAGCTGCACGGCTTCGACTTGCAGGATCTTGATCTTCTTCGGGTTGGTGACGATGTCTTCTTCGGTGGCCTTGTAGCCCACGCCCGGCTTGAGGGTGATCAAGCCGGCCTTGGCCAGCAGTTGCAAGCCGCGACCGCTGTTGATCGGATCGTTGGCAATTGCCACGCTGGCGCCTTGGGGCAGGTCGTTGATGCTTTTGTATTTCTTCGAGTACAGGCCGACGTTGTTGATGATGCCCGGCGCGTACGGCACCAGGTCAAAACCGGCGGCGGCCTTGGCGTTTTCCAGGAACGGGATGTGCTGGAAGTAGTTCACGTCAATATCGCCGGCGGCCAGGCTGACGTTGGGCGCGATCCAGTCGGTGAATTCCACCAGCTCGACGTTCAGGCCTTGCTTGCCGGCTTCGGCGACTGCGGCTTCCAGGGGAATCGCGAAGGCGGCAGTGGTGCCGATTTTCAACGGTGCATCGGCGGCGAACACCGCCGAGCTGAACAACCCGAAGGCCAAGGCCAGTGCTTTGACTGGGTTATTGAGGAATGTCTTTTTCATAGTGGGTTTCCAGTCATAAGGTATTAGGACAAACAATGCAGATCCAATGTGGGAGGGGGCTTGCTCCCGATAGCAGTGGTTCAGTTGGCAAATGTGGTGACTGATACACCGCTATCGGGAGCAAGCCCCCTCCCACATTTTTCAATCAGTGGCGGTAGGTCGAGCCGGTGTGTTGTTCAGGTAGGCGAGCACTGGCGTGGAAGACTTTTTCCCGTAGCGTGCCGCTCTCATATTCGGTCTTGTACGACCCCCGCTTCTGCAACTCCGGCACCACCAGGTCGATAAAGTCCACATAGCTTTCCGGCGTGACAATGCGCGTCAGGTTGAAGCCATCCAGCCCGGTTTCGCTGATCCAGGATTCCAGCTCGTCAGCGACCTGTTCGGGCGAGCCGACCAGGGTGATATAGCGTCCGCCGAGGGCGTGCTGCTCAAGCAATTTGCGCCGGGTCCAGTCGTTGTTTTGCAGGTTCTTGGTGGCCGACTGGATCGCGTTGCTCTTCACGTACTGGATCGGTTCGTCGAGTTCGTATTGGGAAAAATCAATCGCGGTGGACGCCGAAAAGTGCGCCACGCCGGCCTCCGCGCTGGCATAGCTCAGGTACTCGGCATGCTTGGCCCAGGCCAGTTCTTCGGTGGCGCCGACGATCACGTTCAGCCCCATGAACACCTTGATGTCTTGCGGGTTGCGCCCGGCCTCGACCGCGCTGGTGCGTACCTTGTCCACCTGCACCTTAGTCGCGGCCTTGTTCTGCCCGCTGATAAACACGCACTCGGCATGGCGCCCGGCAAACACCAAGCCACGGTCCGAACTGCCGGCCTGGAACAGCACCGGCGTACGCTGCGGCGACGGTTCGCACAGGTGGTAACCCTCCACCTGATAGAACTCGCCATGGTGCTCGACCTTGTGCACCTTGCCCGGCTGCGCGTAGACCCGCGCCTGCGGATCGTTGAGCACCGCGTCGTCTTCCCAGCTGCCTTCCCAGAGTTTGTAGAGCACCTCCAGGTATTCATCGGCCTGGTCGTAGCGCCGGTCATGCTCGACCTGTTCGGTGAGGCCCATGGCCTTGGCGGCGCTGTCGAGGTAGCCGGTGACGATGTTCCAGCCCACCCGGCCACGGCTCAGGTGGTCGAGCGTGGACATGCGCCGGGCGAACAGATACGGCGGCTCATAGGTGAGGTTGGCGGTCAGGCCGAAACCGAGGTTGTTGGTTACGGCGGCCATCGCCGAGACCAGCAGCAGCGGGTCGTTGACCGGCAGTTGGATCGACTCCTTGAGCGGCACATCGATGGAGTTCTGGTACACGTCATACACGCCGACGATATCGGCGATGAACAAACCGTCGAACAGCCCGCGCTCCAGGGTTTGTGCCAGGTCGGTCCAGTACTCGATGCTTTTGTACTGGGTGGACGTGTCCCGTGGATGGGTCCACATGCCGTGGTTGATATGCCCGATGCAGTTCATGTTTAAGGCATTGAGCAGGATCTTTTTCTTTGCCATCAAATGGTCCCCCGCAGTGGCGGGTTTTCAGCGTTGAGGTAGTAATTGCCTACAGCAAAGTACTTCCAGCGCACCGGGTCGTGCAGGGTGTGCACGCGGGCGTTGCGCCAGTGGCGGTCGAGGCCGTGCTCGGCCAGGGTGGCCTGGCTGCCGGCGAGTTCGAACAGGGTGCTGCCGGCGGCCAGGGAAATCTCGGTGCTCAAGGCGCGGACTTCAGCGACGGCGATGGACGCCGCCGCCACGGTGTCGGCATTGCTGTCGGCCTGGGTGCGGTCGAGGTGTTCGCCTGCGCGTTCCAGCAATGCCTCGGCGGCGTGCAGGCGAATGCTCAGGTGGCCGAAGCTCTTCAGGGTCAGCGGGTCTTCGGTGGCTTTGTCGTTGCCGGAATCGATCCACGGGCGGGTCTTGGTGCGCACAAAGTGCAGCGCATCTTCAAAGGCCGCGCGGGCGATGCCGGTGTCGATGGCGGCGTGAAGAATCTGCGCCAGCGGGCCGACGTTGGTCGGGCGCTCAAACGCACTCTGGAACGGGATCACGTCTTGCGCCGCAACCCACACGTTATCGAACACCACCGAGCCGCTGCCGGTGGTGCGCTGGCCAAAGCCGCTCCAGTCGTCGATAACCGTCAGCCCCTCGCTGTCGCGGGGCACGAAGGCCAGTTGCTGGATGCCGTGTTCATCCACCACCGAGGTGGGGATGCGCTGGGCATAGATCGCGCCGGTGGCGTAGAACTTGCGGCCGGTGATGCGGAAGCCGTCGCCGTCGCGGGTGATGGACGTAACACGGTCGTGGGCGGTCTTGGTGCCCAGTTCCGCCAGGGCGTTGCCGAAACGCTGGCCGGCGAGCACTTCGGCATACAGGCGTTGTTGCTGTTCAGGGCTGCCATTCACGCGCAGCACTTCGAGGGCGTAGAAATGGTTTTGCGGAATCTGGCCCAGGGAGGCATCAGCCTGGGCGATGAGGGCAATGACCTTGGCCAGGGTGACGTTGGACACACCGGCACCGCCGTATGCCTTGGGCACGCTGATGCCCCACAGGCCGGAGCGCGAGAACACGTCCAGCTCGGGCAGCGGCAGGCGGCGTTCGCGGTCGCGCTGGGCGCTGTCGCGACGGAAGTCTTCGGCCAGGTCGCTGGCGACAATAAGGGCTTGTTCGTCGCTGGTGATAACCGCGACACGGTGAGAAAGGGTCATGAGTTTCTCCAGAGGTCTGGTCGGTTAAATCCAGGAATGGCGAGCCGGCAACGTGCCGTTCAAGCGATAGGCACCGACGGCGTGATACTTCCAGCGCACCGGGTCGTGCAGGGTGTGCACCCGGGCGTTGCGCCAGTGACGGTCGAGGTTGAACTCCGCGAGGGTGGCGCGGCTGCCGGCCAGTTCGAAGAGCTTTTCGCTGACCAGCAACGACACTTCAGTGGTGAGCACCTTCGCCTCGGCCACGGCGATTGACGCACGCGCGGCGGACTGTGCGGTGATCGGCGCGGCGCTGACCTGGTCCAGCACTTGCCCGGCCTTGCGCAACAGCGCTTCGGCGGCGTGCAGTTCGATCTTCAGCTTGCCGATATCGGCGATCACGTAGAGGTCATCGCTGGCCCGCTCGACCTTGGCGTCGATCCACGGGCGCGAACGCTCACGCACAAAGGCGATGGTGTCATCCAGCGCGCCACGGGCGATGCCGGCGTCAATGGCGGCCTGGATCAGTTGCGAAACGGCGCCCTGGATAGTCGGGCTTTCACCGATACGCCAGTTTTCAACGACCAGTTCGGCCTCCACTGGCACGCGGTCCAGCAGCACGGTGCCGCTGGCGGTGGTGCGTTGGCCGAAGCCCGACCAGTCATCCACGATGCGCAGCCCTTCGGTGCCACGGCGCACAAACGCCATGACCTGCCTGCCGTCATCGTTCAGCGCCTTCACCGCCACCCAGTGGGCAAACAGCGCGCCGGTTGAATAGAACTTCTGGCCGCTGATCACGTAGCCGTCGCCCTGGGCAGTGATGCGCGCCTTGAGCTCCAGGGTGTTCTTGGTGCCGCGCTCCGGGCCGCCATTGCCGATGCGCCAGCCGTCGAGGACGCTCTGGAACAGTTGCTCTTTCTGGCGCCCGGTGGCGGCGCCCTGCAATACCTGCAGGATGCCGAAATGATTCTGCGGGATCTGCCCCAGGGCCGGGTCGGCTGCGCTGATGATCGCGAAGACTTCGGCCAGGGTCACGAATGAGACTTGTGGGCCGCCGTATTCGCGAGGAATGGAAATACTGCCCAGCCCACTGCGGGTGAATTGTTCGATCTGCGCCCACGGCAGCTTACGTTGCTGGTCACGCTGGGCGGCTTGCAGGCGCGCGGCCTGGGCCAGCTCGTGGGCAGCCTTCAGCGCCTCTGCATCGTTGCGCAGCACGGTGGCCGGCAACAGCAGGGGAGCAACGTCCAGATGATTCTGGGGGGGTGTTAGAGCCAAGTTAGACATCAGCGCCGCTCCTTGGCTGCACGTAATGCCCTGGCGTTATGCACCGGGGTAATTCTGACCATACCGACCTCGCATTCAATGAAATAAAAACAGAAAAATCAGAGATGTCCGGTGGTCCGGTGCATATACCCTAAGCGTGTTAAATATTTAAATAAACTAACTTTTGGGAATATGCATAGAAGGTCTGCTACCCAGGTTCGCAGGGTGAGCCAGGGGGGCGCGGTTGATAGATCCGCGCTCTCCCGACCGGCTGGCTCGGCGCGCAGGCGGCAATGCGTAAGGTGCGGGTCGGAGCCCAGCGCGAATTGTTGCCGACACGATCGAGAATGCAGTACGTCACCTCCAGGCGGCTGTCGTCACCTGCCTCGACAATTACCGTCGAAGGCACCCACACCTGCACGACCACCCCGACGCCTTTGGCCTGGATCTTGGGCAGGTCCATGCGTACATCTCCCCAGCGCAGGGTGATGGCATCGCCCGTGGCCATATTCAGGTAAGGCGCGATGGTCAGCGGAATACCACGTCGTACCTGGCGACCGTTGACGCCGTAGCGGCGGATGGTCTCGGGCAGGCCTACAGGGGCAAGGTTCTGGTTTTCGTCGCTGCAAAGCGGGGAGGGCCGGCCTCCCGGACAGTTGGTTTTTACCCGCACGTGGGCCCTGGCCGAGCAGGCGGGTGTGTGGCCGATTTGCATGACCCGGTAGTGAACTTCAGCGGGGCCATCCTGCACAAAACTTTCCGGCACCCGCAGATGGGTTGGCAGGCCGACCTTGCCTGCGGTCACCCGCCGTGAGGCCGCAAAGCAGTTGTTCCAGAACAGCTCGATCAGATCGCCTTCATCCATGCCGGGGTAGGGCTCGATATCGATCTGCAGGTGTGCGGCCGCCAGGGCGTTGATGCCATTTCGAAGGGCCTGGGGCAGCGTCGGGGCGGTGAGCAGGGGGCGTGTCATAAGTAATCTCCTTGATGCAGCCAGCAGCAACCGTTCCGGGCCCTTGGCGCGGGTGCGCGCTGGGTCCGAAAAGAACGATTCGGTGAATAGCCGGGATAGGATCCAATCCTCTGGACGCTAGATAAGAGGGTTGGCCAAGGAGCGTCAATGGAGGCAAAAGGCTAAACGGCGGGTTGGCGCAGATTCAGAAGGGTCTGACTGGGCGGGGGATTTTAAGGGGGGAGTGGTGGGGAGATTTACTCGGTGGAACGAGGCGTTCCTGTAGGAGCTGGCTTGCCAGCGAAGAACGTCCAGACGACACGGTTAATTCGGCTAAACACGTTATCGTTGACGATTTTCGTTGGTAAGCCAGCGCCTGCTGGTGGATCTCAGTGGGCCAGGAATTTGCTCAGGAACTGCCGGGTGCGTTCCTCCTTGGGGTTGGCGAACAACGCCTTGGCTTCGCCTTGCTCCACGATCACACCCTTGTCGAAGAAGATCACCCGGTTGGCGACATCGCGGGCAAAGCTCATTTCGTGGGTGACGATGACCATGGTGCGGTTTTCTTCGGCGAGGCTGCGGATGGTTGCCAGCACTTCGCCGACCAGCTCCGGGTCCAGCGCCGAGGTGGGCTCATCGAAGAGGATCACCTCCGGCTCCATGGCCAGCGCGCGGGCAATCGCCACGCGCTGTTGCTGGCCGCCGGAAAGACGCCGTGGGTAGGCGTCTTCCTTGCCCGCCAGGCCGACCCTGGCCAGCAACTTGCGCCCCAAGGCGATAGCCTCTTCACGCGGCATCTTCTTGACCACGGTCGGCCCTTCGATGACGTTTTCCAACGCCGTGCGGTGGGGGAACAGGTTGAAGTTCTGGAACACAAAACCCACGTGCTGGCGCAGGCGCCGCACCAAGCCTTGTTGCTGGTTGAGCGGTTTGCTCCCGTCGATCTGGATGTCGCCCACCTTGATACGGCCGCTGGTGGGTTCTTCGAGGAAATTCAGGCAGCGCAGGAAGGTGGTCTTGCCGGAACCGCTGGGGCCGATGATGGCGACGACTTCGCCTTCCTTGACCTCCAGGTCGATGCCGTTGAGTACCACCTGACCGTTGAATTGCTTGGTCAGTTTTTCAACCACGATCATGCTTCAAGACTCCAGGTCATGCCGGTTGACCCGGTCTTCCAGGCGGTTTTGGAAATGCGCCAGGATGCTGGCCAGTACCCAGTAGATCAGGGCAGCGGACAGATACATGGTGAAAATTTCGAAGGTGCGCGCAGACACCAGTTGAGCCTGGCGGAACAGCTCTGGCACCTGGATGGTGGCGGCCAGCGCGGTGTCCTTGACCAGCGAAATAAAGCTGTTGCCCAAAGGTGGCAGGGCGGTGCGCATCGCCTGCGGCAGGATGGCCCGGCGTAGAGTCTGCGCACGGGTCATGCCGATACTGGCGGCGGCCTCCCACTGGCCACGCTCGATGGAAGCGATGGCGGCCCGCAGGATTTCACAGGCGTAGGCGGCCATGTTCAGCGAAAAGCCGATCATGGCGGCCGGGATCGGATCCAGCTCGATGCCCACTTGCGGCAAGCCGTAGTAGATCAGGAACAGCTGTACCAGCAAGGGCGTGCCGCGAAAGAACGACACGTAGACGCGGGCTGTCCAGCTCAGCAGCTTGAAGCGCGACAGCCGCATCAAGGCCAGACCGAAGCCCAGCAGCAAGCCGAAAAACATCCCGCCAAGGCTGAGAATCACCGTGTAATACGCGCCCTTGAGCAAAAAGGGCGCGGAGTCCAGCGCGAGTTGGAAACCTGCTTCCATTATTGAGTGACGTCAGCGTTGAAGTACTTCTCGGACAGCTTCTTCAAGGTGCCGTCGGCGCGCAGCTTGTCGAGGGCCTTGTTCACCGCTTCAAGCAGCTCGGGCTCGCCTTTGCGCAGGGCGATACCGGCTTCCTGGCGGGAGAAGGCGTCGCCGGCAGCGGCGGTGTCCGGGGCTTTCTTGGCGTATTCCAGCGCAGCCAGGCGGTCGATCAGGATGGCGTCGATACGGCCGATGCGCAGGTCCTGGAACTTGGTCGGGTCATCGTTATAGGTCTTGATAATGGCTTTGGGTTGGTTGTCCTTGAGCCATTGTTCGTAGTTGGTGCCCAGGCCTACCCCGACTTTCTTGCCGGCCAGGTCGTCGGCGGTCTTGATGGTGTCGACGTTCTTTTTCAGCACCAGCGCCTGAATACCGGACACGGTGTAGGGCGTGGAGAAGTCGTACTTCTTCTTGCGCTCTTCAGAGATGGTGACTTGGTTGACCACCGCGTCCAGGCGCTTGGATTCCAGGGCCGCGAGGATGCCGTCCCATGGTGTGGCCTGGAGCTTGACCTTCACGCCCAGCTCTTTGGCCAGGGCTTCGGACAGCTCGACTTCGAAACCGCTGAGCTTGCCGCTTTCATCGACGAAGCTGAACGGCGGGTAGGTGCCTTCCAGGCCGATTTTGATCTCGCCGGCCTTTTTGATGTTGCCCAGTTGCTCGCCGGCAACCGCCTGGCCCAGCCAACCGGCGCCGAGAGCCAGACCCAAAGTGCCAACCAGCAACGTGCGACGGAATACAGAAATAGTCATGAAGAGCCCCTGTGTTTTTTATGTTGAGCGAAGCAGGTGACGCAGTAGTCGTATCCTGCCTTAAAGCGCGTAGCGCGTCTTCGTCTACGGCGCGATGATAAAGCCGGGGTTTAAGACTTGAAAACAATATAAATCTTAATTGATATTCTATTTTTGAATATGTGTTGAGTCTAATGTGGGAGGGGGCTTGCCCCCGATAGCGGTGTATCAGTAACAGGTGAGCTGGCTGACACTCTGCTATCGGGGGCAAGCCCCTCCCACATTTAGCCCGCGTTTATTCAGTTGAAAACCGAGTCATAGGCAAACAACGCCGGTGCCCCACCGGTATGCAGGAAAATAATCGGGCCATCTTCAAAGCGCTGGCGGCCGATACCGTCGAGCAAGCCGGCCATGGCCTTGCCAGTGTAGACCGGGTCCAGCAGCAGGCCTTCCTGGCTCGCCAATAGCTTGACCGCTGAAAGGGTGCCGGCGTTCGGTTCGCCATAACGGGGGCCGAAATATTCGTCCCACAGGATCACCTTGAACGCCTCGGGGATGTTCACACCCAGCAACTCGGCCGTGCGTTCGGCCAGGCCCTGTACTTTCGGAAACTGCGCTTCTTCGGTGCGCGATACGGTGATGCCGATCACGGGCAGTTGCGGCAGCACTTCACTCAATGCCAACGCCAGGCCGCTGTGGGTACCGGCGCTGCCGGAGGCCAGCACCACGGCGGCGAATTCGATGCCGCTGTCTTCGATCTGCCCGGCCAGCTCCAGCCCGGCGCGCACATAACCGAGGGCGCCGAGGGCATTGGAGCCGCCGATGGGCACAAGGTACGGCTTCTTGCCGTTGCTGCGCAGGCGATCGGCGAGGGCGTTGAGTTGGTCGTCGACGTTGTCGAGGTTTTCCACCAACTCTACCTTGGCGTCGAACAGCTCCAGCAGCAGGCGGTTGCCGTTGCCCAGGTAGTTGGGGTCTTCGGTGTCGGTGGGGTTTTCCAGCAGGGCGACGCAGCCCAGGCCGAGCTTGGCGGCGAGGGCGGCGGTCTGGCGTACGTGGTTGGATTGGATCGCGCCGGCGGTCACCAGGGTATCGGCGCCCTGAGCGATGGCATCGGCCGCCAGGTATTCGAGTTTGCGCAGCTTGTTGCCGCCCATGGCCAGCGGCGTGGTGTCGTCGCGCTTGACGTAGATGTCGCGTCCCAACCAGGTCGACAGCCGTTCGAGTTTTTCCAGGGCGGTGGCACCGCCAAGCAGTTCCAGGCGGTTAAAACGGTCGAGCTGTTGCTTGATCATGGCTACGCACGGTGGCTAAGGGATGGAGGGACTATAGGCAGGCACTTTTCATCGGGCAACCGTCAATCGCTTATGCCCGATGGTTCTTAGCATCACACCATTGGTTCTTAAGGGCGGTCAGGGTGCATACCGTAAAGTGATGGCCATTACGTCAGGAGTGAATACCGTGAGTGAGCGTTCCAGCCATTGGCAATTACAGACCATCGTCAGCCAACTGCGCGACGCCCGTGACCAGTGGCGAACGCGCAATGGCCGTTTGAGCGGCGAGCATGGCGGCCGCGAATTGCCGTCCCGTGAAGCCGTTGCGCAGATTCTCGAAGCCCTGTGTGGTGCGCTGTTTCCGATGCGCCTGGGGCCGGCGGACTTGCGTGAAGAGAGTGAAGATTTCTACGTCGGCCATACCCTCGACGTCGCGCTGAATGCCTTGCTGGCCCAGGCGCGTCTGGAGTTGCGTTATGCCGCGCGCCAGGGCGGCCAGGATGACAGCCAGATCGACGCCCATGCCATCCGGCTGATCCAGGATTTCGCCCTGGCCTTGCCATCCCTGCGCAGCCTGCTGGATACCGACGTACTCGCCGCCTACCACGGCGACCCGGCCGCACGCAGTGTGGATGAAGTGCTGCTGTGCTACCCGGGGATTCTCGCGGTGATTCACCATCGCCTGGCCCACCACCTGTACCGCGCCGGCTTGCCGCTGCTGGCGCGGATCAGCGCAGAAATCGCCCACTCGGCCACTGGTATCGATATCCACCCCGGCGCGCAGATCGGCCCGAGCTTCTTTATCGACCACGGAACGGGCGTGGTGATCGGCGAAACCGCGATCATCGGCGAGCGGGTGCGCATCTATCAGGCGGTCACGTTGGGGGCCAAGCGCTTCCCGGCGGATGAGGATGGGCAACTGCAGAAGGGCCATGCGCGCCATCCGATTGTCGAGGATGACGTGGTGATCTATGCCGGGGCGACGATCCTCGGGCGCATCACCATCGGCAAGGGGTCGACCATTGGCGGCAATGTATGGCTGACGCGCAGTGTGCCGGCGGGGGCGAATATTACGCAGGCGAATTTGCAGCATGATGATGGGGCGCAGAAGTAGACAACCTGCACCGGTCACCTGTGGGAGGGGGCTTGCTCCCGATGGCGGTGGTTCAGCCAGTGCATCTGTGACTGACAGACCGCTATCGGGAGCAAGCCCCCTCCCACAGTTTGACGGCATTCCACGCGGAGGCCGTATTTCATTCAGCAGTCGCTGAACGATTTCCTTTGCTCACCCGTCATACCACTCAGCCCTGCGATTAGTCCCAAACCGCCTATTTATGTTTAACTTGAACGCTTGTTCAAGTTAAACCCGGTGGTTCGCTGCCCGCTCACAACAGGAGGCTTACCTTTGCTGAGTCCGTTTTATACAGCCACATCCCTCACCCTCGGGGTGCACCGTTCATGAGTGCATCGTCTACCCCATCCAGCGGCCTGGTGCGCATGAATGCGCCGGTTTTCTACTTCGCCGCAACCTTCATTTTGCTGTTCGGCATCATTGTCATCGCTATTCCGCAACAGGCCGGTGCCTGGCTGCTGGCGGCGCAAAACTGGGCGGCCAACACGGTCGGCTGGTACTACATGCTGGCGATGACCCTGTATCTGGTCTTCGTGGTGGTCACCGCGCTATCGGGCTACGGCAAGATAAAACTCGGTGCCGACCACGACGAGCCCGAATTCAGTTACCTGTCCTGGGCCGGCATGCTGTTCGCCGCCGGGATCAGCATCACACTGTTCTTCTTCTGTGTGTCCGAGCCGCTGACGCACCTGGTGCAACCGCCCCAGGGCGAGGCCATGAATGCCGACGCTGCACGCCAGGCCATGCAGGTGCTGTTCCTGCACTGGGGCCTGCACGGCTGGGGCGTGTTTGCCTTTGTCGGCATGGCGCTGGCGTATTTCGCCTACCGGCATAACCTGCCGCTGGCGTTGCGCTCGGCGCTGTACCCGCTGATCGGCAAGCGCATCAACGGCCCTATCGGCTATGCGGTGGATGGCTTCGGCATCATTGCCACGGTGTTCGGCCTCGGTGCCGACATGGGCTTCGGCGTGCTGCACCTCAATTCCGGCCTCGACTACCTGTTCGGCATTGCCCACACCCAGTGGATCCAGGTCGGCTTGATCACCTTGATGATGGGCGCGGCGATTCTGGTCGCCGTCGCCGGCGTCGACAAGGGCGTGCGGGTGATGTCCGACATCAACATGCTGCTGGCCTGCGCGCTGCTGCTGTTCGTGTTGTTCGCCGGGCCCACCCAGCACTTGCTCAACACCCTGATCCAGAACATCGGTGACTACCTGGGTGCGTTGCCGACCAAGAGTTTCGATGTGTACGCCTACGACAAACCGAGCGACTGGCTGGGCGGCTGGACGGTGTTCTACTGGGCCTGGTGGATCGCATGGTCGCCGTTCGTGGGCCTGTTCATTGCACGCATTTCCCGTGGCCGGACCATCCGCGAATTCGTGTTCGGCGTGCTGCTGATCCCGCTGGGCTTCACCCTGGCGTGGATGTCGATTTTCGGCAACAGCGCCATCGACCAGGTGCTCAACCACGGCATGACCGCACTCGGTCAGTCGGCCATCGATGACCCATCGATGAGCCTTTACCTGCTGCTGGAAACCTACCCGTGGAGCAAAACCGTGATCGCGGTCACGGTGTTTATCAGCTTCGTGTTCTTCGTCACGTCGGCCGACTCCGGCACCGTGGTGCTCTCTACCCTGTCGTCCAAGGGCGGCAACGCCGACGAAGACGGACCGAAATGGCTGCGGGTATTCTGGGGCGCGATGACGGCACTGGTCACCAGTGCGTTGCTGTTTGCCGGCAGCATCGATTCGCTGAAATCGGCGGTGGTGCTGACGTCGCTGCCGTTCTCGCTGATCCTGCTGCTGATGATGTGGGGGCTGCACAAGGCTTTCTACCTCGAGTCGCAAAAGCAGATCGCCCAGTTGCATTCGCTGGCGCCGGTGTCGGGCTCACGCAAAGGCACCGGCGGTTGGCGCCAGCGTTTGAGCCAGGCCGTGCATTTCCCGTCGCGGGATGAGGTGTACCGGTTCCTTGAGACCACGGTGCGTCCGGCGATTGAAGAAGTGACGGCGGTGTTTGTCGAAAAAGGCCTCAACGTCGTGACCCAGCCCGACCCGTCCAACGACAGCGTCAGCCTGGAAATCGGTCACGGCGAAGAGCATCCGTTCGTGTACCAGGTGCAGATGCGCGGCTATTTCACGCCCTCATTTGCACGCGGCGGCATGGGTTCCAAACAGCTCAACAATCGTCGCTACTACCGGGCGGAAGTGCACTTGAGCGAGGGCAGCCAGGACTACGACCTGGTGGGCTACACCAAGGAGCAGATCATCAATGACATCCTCGACCAGTACGAGCGCCACCTGCAGTTCCTGCACTTGGTGCGCTGACGCTTAACTCCCCGAAAAGCCCCGTTCTACGGGGCTTTCTTAAACTTAATTTCATCCGTCAAGGCGCTGTTTTGACGCGTAACTGTCATCTGGTCACTGCGTAATTGTGTGAAGCGTTTGACGCTTTCATTTCAGAACAGTGACGGAGACCGGTATCCATGAAGACGTTTTTAAGCCCTGTGGTGGGAGCCGCCATGGCGAGCTTTATGCTGTCCGCCCATGCGGATTTTATCGATGACAGCCACGCCGACGTGACCCTGCTCAACCGCTATCTCAACCAGCAGGGACGTGACGTGGTCGGCAGCAATGCCAAGGCCCATAGCGTTCGGGATTGGGGCCAGGGTTTCGAGTTCAACTTCAAGTCCGGCTACACCGAGGGGCCGGTGGGCTTCGGTCTGGACCTGCAGGCGTTCTACGGCTTGAAACTGGATTCCGGTGGCGACCTCAACGACAAGGATCACCAGGGCCGCTATCCCGGCAGCATGTTCCCGCTTGATAACGGCAAATCCGCCGACCAGTTCGGCGTGCTCAGCCCGACCTTCAAGATGCGCTTTGCCAAGGATGAGCTGCGCGTCGGCACGCTGTACGGCAACAACCCGGTGCTGGCCAACACCGACGGGCGCCTGTACCAGCAGACCAACACCGGTGTGCAACTGGTGTCCAAGGACCTCAGCGACTTCACCTTCACCGGCGGTGATATTTTCAAGACCAAGATCCGCAACGAAACCGGCGACCAGGGCATGATCACCGCCGGTGGGACCAAAGAAAGTGACCGCTTCCTGTTTGGCGGTGCGGACTACACCGGCATACAGAACACCACTGTCAGCCTGTGGTACTCCAACCTTGAGGATTACTACCAGCAGTTCTTCCTCGGCGCCAAGCGCCATGACGCCTTGTCGGTCGGTGCGATCGATACCGACGTACGCGTGTTCCGCAGCCTGGGTGTGGGCGGCAACGCCGACGGCGACAAGGACTTTGCCGCCGCGGGCCTGTACGGCGACGGCGTAAACAAGGGCCGCATCAACCAGTCCACCGTCAGTCTGCTGGAAAGCTACAGCCTGGACGGCCATACCGTCGGCCTGGGCCTCCAGAAAAACAGCGGCGACAGCGACTTCCCGTACCTGGATTCCGGCCTCAACAGCGGTGACGCTCGACAAGGCCCAGGCTCGGGTGCCGACACCCCGGCACTGACCAACATGCAGCTGAACAAATTCCAGCATGCCGGCGAACGTACCTGGCTGGCGCAGTACAAATATGATTTGGGCAAACTCGGTCTCAACGGCCTGACGTTCTCCGCTGCCTACGCCCACGGCGATGACATCCGCACCGCCCAGGGCACCACCAGCGAATGGGAGCGAAACGTGGCCGTGGCGTATCAAGTGCCCACTGGTACCCTCAAAGGCCTTGGCGTGACCTGGAAAAATGCCCACGCCAGCCCGGACATTACCGGCGCCACCGTGCAGGATGAAAACCGCTTCTATGTCAGCTATGTCGTTCCACTCTGGTAGGAAATTGCTGTAAAACGGAAGGGCAGACTTAAGCGATTCAGCTGGTTAAAAGGCCTTGGAATATCGTTATTCCCAGGCCTTATTTGCCTACGTCCAAGAGAGGATTCGATGACTTACATTGCTGCCGAAAACCGCTATGAATCTATCCCGTATCGCCGCGTAGGCCGCAGTGGATTGGTGCTGCCGGCACTGTCCCTGGGGCTGTGGCACAACTTTGGCGACAGCACCCCGATCGACACCCAGCGCGCCCTGCTGCGTACCGCGTTCGACCTGGGGATCAACCACTTCGACCTGGCCAACAACTACGGCCCACCCTACGGCAGCGCCGAGATCAACTTCGGTCGCCTGCTGCGCGAAGACTTCAAGCACTACCGCGACGAACTGATCATCTCCAGCAAGGCCGGCTGGGACATGTGGCCGGGCCCTTACGGCCAGGGCGGCGGCTCGCGCAAATATGTGCTGGCAAGCCTGGACCAGAGCCTGCAACGCCTGGGCGTCGACTACGTGGATATTTTCTACTCCCACCGTTTTGATGCCGACACGCCCCTGGAAGAAACCGCCAGCGCCCTCGCCACCGCCGTGCAACAAGGCAAGGCGTTGTACATCGGTATCTCGTCTTATTCCGGGGTGAAAACCCGCGAAATCGCCGCGCTGCTCAAAGAGTGGAAAGTGCCGCTGCTGATCCACCAACCGGCCTACAACCTGCTTAACCGCTGGGTAGAAAAAGACCTGCTGGACACCACCGAAGAACTCGGCGCCGGAGTGATTGCCTTCACGCCGCTGGCCCAGGGCTTGCTCACCGACAAGTACCTCAACGGCGTGCCGGCCGACGCACGGGTCAACCGTCCGGGGGGTGGTTCGTTGCAGGCCAAGCACCTGTCTGAAGCCAACCTTGCCCACGTACGTGCGCTGAACGAAATCGCCCAGCGCCGTGGTCAGAGCCTGGCGCAATTGGCGCTCGCCTGGACCTTGCGCGACCCACGGGTGACCAGCGCGCTGATCGGCGCCAGCCGGCCGGAGCAGATCATCGAAAACGTCGGCGCGTTGAAGAACTTGAGCTTCAATGCGGAAGAACTGGCGGAGATCGATCGGTTTGCGCAGGAAGGTGGAATCAACTTGTGGGAAAAGCCATCCAGCGCTGAATAACCTGACACCACTGGGTCAATGTGAGAGGGGGCAAGCCCCCTCTCACATTTGATTTGCAGTGTGGTTTAGAACGGCACATCCCCAAGAATCGTCGCCCGATGCATCACCCGCCGCTGCGGCCGGTAGTCATCCACCGCGTAATGCTGGGTCACGCGGTTATCCCAGAAGGCCACGTCGTTCTCCTGCCAGCGCCAGCGGAGGGTGAATTCCGGCCGTGTCGCGTGGGCGAACAGCAGCTTCAGGATCGCTTCGCTCTCCGCTGGCTCCAGCTCATTGATCCTGGTGGTGAACCCATCACTGACAAACAGCGACTTACGCCCGCTGACCGGATGCGTGCGCACTACCGGGTGCGACAGCGGTGGGTTTTTCCTGCGGGTTTCTTCCCAGCGCGCCAGGTCTTCGGCGGTGTTGCCAAAGCGTTCCAGCGGAAAGGATTTGGTGAAGTCGTGGGTAGCCGTCAGCCCATCGAGCAACCGCTTCAACGGCGCGGACAACGCCTCATACGCCGCGATGCCACTGGCCCACAGCGTATCGCCACCAAACGCCGGCAACAGCTTGGCGCTGAGTACCGCGCCGAGCGCCGGGGTGGGCAGGAAGGTCACGTCGGTGTGCCACACGGCGTTGTCGCGCACGTCGGTGACGGCGGTGTCGAGGATCAGCACTTCGGGCTGTTCCGGCACGTTGGGGTAGATCGGGTGGATGTGCAGGTCGCCGAAGTTCGCCGCGAACCGCGCCTGCTGCTGCGGGGTGATCGGCTGGCCACGGAAGAACAGCACCGAGTGGGTGAGTAATGCCTGCTCGATGGCATCGCGGTGTTCGGCGCTCAGCGGCTGGGTGATATCGACGCCACTGATCTGGGCGCCCAAGGCGGTGCTCAAGGGGGTAACGGTCAGGCTGCTCATGGGGTTCTCACTCAATGTGCCTGGCCATGCCAAGGCACTAACTTACGCTGCAGGGCGCGCAGGCCCATTTCCATGGCGAAGGCGATCAGGGCGATCACCAGGATCCCCAGCACCACCACATCGGTGACCAGGAACTGCGCCGCCGACTGCACCATGAAACCCAGGCCGCTGGTGGCCGCGATCAGTTCGGCGGCGACCAGGGTCGACCAGCCCACACCCAGGCCGATGCGCACACCGGTGAGGATGTCGGGCAGGGCGCTTGGCAGGATCACATGGCGAATCAGTTGGGTACGGGTGGCGCCCAGCGACTGCGCCGCACGCAGCTTGGCCGGGTCGACAGTGCGCACGCCGGTCGCGGTCGCGATGGCGATGGGCGCAAAGATCGCGAGGTAAATCAGCAGCACCTTGGACAGCTCGCCGATACCGCACCAGATCACGATCAACGGCAGATAAGCCAGGGGCGGAATTGGCCGGTAAAACTCGATCAGCGGGTCGAGAATGCCGCGGGCGATGCGGTTGGAACCGATGGCAATCCCCACCGGCACGGCGGTCAGCACCGCGAAGCCCAGGCCCAGGCCGATCCGGCTGAGGCTCGCGCCCAGGTGCTGCCACAAGGTGGAATCCATATAGCCCGCAGTCGCCAGCAGCCAGCCTTTTTGCAGCACGGCGGAGGGCGGTGGCAGGAACAACGGTTCGACCAGGCCCGTGGCGGTGACGGCCCACCAGAGGGCCAGCAAGGCGATCAGGGTCAACAGGCTGATCCAGCGTGTGCTCAGGCTGCGCCGCAACGGGATAACCGCGTGCGCCACCGGATTGGCAGCGGTGGCGGTGAGTTCGTAGCTGCTCATGCGGACACCTGCCGTTGCGAGAACACTTTGCCCAGCACGTGCTCACGGGTTTCGATAAAGCGCGGGTCGGACTTGATCGCCCGCGCCGACTCGCCGGCCGCGTAGCGCTGGCCGAAGTCCAGGTGCAGACGCTCGACGATCTGCCCCGGGTTGGGCGCCAACAGGATCAGGTCGGTGGCGAGGAACACCGCTTCTTCGATGTCATGGGTAATCAGGAACACCGGCTTGGCCGTGCGTCGCCAGACTTGCAGCAACAGTTCCTGCATCTGTTCGCGGGTGAAGGCATCGAGGGCGCCGAAGGGTTCGTCCATCAGCAGCACGCGCGGGTCGGCGGCCAAGGCGCGAGCCAGGCCGACGCGTTGCTTCTGGCCGCCGGAGAGTTGCCAGATGCGGCGATTGTCGAAGCCGGCGAGGTCCACCAGCGCGAGCATTTCCCTGGCACGCACTTCACGCTGCGCCTTGGGCACGCCGGCCAGTTCCAGGCCGAAACCGACATTGGCCAACACGTCCTGCCAGGGCAGCAGCGCGTCGTCCTGGAACACCACGCCGCGTTCGGCGCTGGGGCCTTTGACCGGTACGCCATCGAGGGTGATG
The DNA here is from genome assembly GCF_012030485.1 of Pseudomonas sp. B14(2022). Classification (NCBI taxonomy): domain Bacteria; kingdom Pseudomonadati; phylum Pseudomonadota; class Gammaproteobacteria; order Pseudomonadales; family Pseudomonadaceae; genus Pseudomonas; species Pseudomonas sp. B14(2022). The sequence continues at coordinate 102,822 of NZ_JAAUVM010000010.1, read as the reverse complement.
CGCCCGGCAGAAGGCTCGACAAAGCCGGCAATCAGGTTCAACAGTGAAGTCTTACCACTGCCGGACGGACCGAGGGCCACCAGCAATTGCTGGGGCCCCAGGTCGAGTGAAATGTCGGACAGCACCGGTTCTGTGACGCCTGGGTACTGTGCGCTGATGCGCTCCAGCTGTAGCAAGGCCATCGCGATGAACTCCTGGATCAGTGGGTGATGAACTTGGCGCTGACGTAAGGGGCGTAGTCCGGCAGCACGGCGTCGACCTTGCCTTGTTCCTTGAGGAACGCAGCGGTATCGGTCACGGCCTTGGTGGTCGGTGCGCCCAGGAGGGTCACCTGGTCAGCGGCCAGCGGGTAGACGTTGCCTTGCAGCAACAGCGGGATGTCACTGGCTTTGGCGCCGGAGAGCTTCACCAGTTTGTCGACGTTGCCTTTTTCGGCGAGCCAGGCTTGTGGGTCTTTGCGGTACGCGGCGTAGGCATCCAGAGTGACTTTGGCGAAGGCTGTGACGATTTCCGGGTGCTTCTCGGCGAATTCCTTGCGCACGATCCAGGCATCGAAGGTCGGCGCGCCGAACTTGGCCAGCTCGCCGGAGGTGATCAGCACCTTGCCGTTTTCCTTGGCCACGCCCAGTGCTGGGTCCCATACGTAAGTGGCGTCGATGTCACCGCGCTTCCAGGCCGCGATGATCGCCGGCGGGGCGAGGTTGAGGATGGTCACTTTCGACGGGTCAATGTTCCAGTGCTTCAGCGCGGCCAACAGGCTGTAGTGGCCGGTGGAAACGAAGGGCACGGCGACCTTCTTGCCGATCAGGTCCTGAGGGCCGTTGATCCCGGAACCGTTGCGCGCCACCAGGGCTTCGGCACCGCCGATCTGAGTGGCAACCAGGAAGGTTTCCACCGGCACTTTACGGGTGATCGCAGCGGTCAGCGGGCTGGAACCGAGGTAGCCGATCTGCACGTCGCCGGAGGCAATGGCGGCGATGATGTCGGCGCCATTGTCGAATTTGCGCCAGTCGATCTTGGCGTTAGTGGCTTTTTCGTACGCACCGTCGGCCTGGGCAACTTTGGCCGGGTCTACGGTGGTCTGGTAAGCGATGGTTACATCCGCCGCCTGGGCAAACAGGCTGGCACCGGCCAGGGACAACGCGGCCAGGAGGCGCAGAGGGGTTAACAGTTTCAAGGGGAAGCTCCTCAATCAGGCGGCCGAGGGTCGGCGTGTGAGGAGACTAAATGATCTAAGAATTCGAAAATAAATAACATTTTCGAATTAGCTTATGGGCGGAAGGTTGAAGCGAATTTTGAGCTTGATTGCGGGCAAATGTGGGAGGGGGCTTGCCCCCGATGGCGGTAGATCAGTCAGTGATGGGTTGACTGACCCAGTGCAATCGGGGGCAAGCCCCCTCCCACAATGGACCGAGTTCGGTCTTAGTTACTGATCGCCAGAATGCTCGCCTGGTACGACCCGACAAACACATCAAAGTCGCCCACTTCGTTCTGCTCCAGCTCCGCCTGCTGTGCCAGCGATGTGCGCGCCCGCTCTTCAAAGCGTGCTTGTTCCTCAGCCGGCAACGGCTCGCGGCGGAAATACTCGGCATGCACCTCGCTCTGGTGCAGGGAGAACTGCGCAAAACTTTCTTTGCGCTCGGCCATCGCCGCCAATACCTGCGCCGAAGGGGTCAGGGACGGGTCCTTGACCTTGGCCAACTGGGCGTCCAGTGCCTGGCTGTGTTCGGTGATGCCGTGGCTTTCATCCAGCAGCGCAGCCAGCGGGGCAATCTTCTCCAGCAGCTCCGTAGCCCATTCCTTCATGTCCACGGCCTGGCCCTTGCGCTGCAATTGCAGGCCCGGGCGCCGGCCTTCCTTGACCACGCTGAGGAAGTTGGACGTGGCGTTGCCGCACTCGTTGTCGGCGAACAGCGGGCTGTCGTTCAGCGCGCAGTACAGCAGGAATGCGTCGAGGAAACGCGACTCTGGCAGGTCGATGCCCATCGGCAGGAACGGGTTGATGTCCAGGCAGCGCACTTCGATGTACTGGATGCCACGGGCCATCAGCGCCTGGATCGGCCGCTCGCCGGTATAGGTCACGCGCTTGGGGCGGATGTTGGAGTAGTACTCGTTTTCGATCTGCAGGATGTTGGTGTTGAGCTGTACCCACTCACCGTCCTTGTGGGTACCGATTTCGACATAGGGCGCGTAGGGCGTTGCCACTGCTTCGCGCAGGCTGTCGGTGTAGCTGGCCAGGTCGTTGTAGCACGGCGTCAGGCCGGCCTGGGCGTTGCTCTGGTAACCCAGGTCGCTCATGCGCAGGCTGGTGGCGTACGGAAGGTACAGGGTGTCGGCGTCGAGTACTTCCAGTTGGTGCGAGCGACCACGCAGGAAACCCGCGTCCAGGGCCGGCGAGGCACCGAACAGGTACATCAGCAGCCAGCTGTAGCGGCGGAAGTTGCGGATCAGCGCGATATAGGCGGTGGACTGATAGTCGCGGTCGGTACCGACGAAGCCTTCAGTCTCCTTGAGCAGCGGCCACAACGGTTCCGGCAGGGAAAAGTTGTAGTGGATGCCGGCGATGCACTGCATGGTCTTGCCGTAACGCAGGGCCAGGCCCTTGCGGTACACGTACTTGAGCTGTCCGATATTGGAGGTGCCGTAGTAGGCAATCGGAATGTCTTCCTCGGCCGGCAACGGGCACGGCATCGAGGGGCTCCACAGGTACTCACTGCCGAGCTTGGTGTAGGCAAAGCGATGGATCTTGTCCAGGCTGCTCAGGGTATCGGCCGGGTTGGGCAGGGCCGGAGTAATGAACTCCAGCAGCGATTCCGAGTAGTCGGTGGTGATCTGTTCATGGGTCAACGCGGCGCCCAGGGCTTCGGGGTGCGGCGTTTGCGCCAGGCGACCGTCACCGGTGACACGTAGGCATTCACGCTCGATGCCGTGCAGGCACTGCTCTAGCAGGGAGAGGTGTTCGCGCTTGCCGAGCAGGGCCAGGCGGCGGTTGAGAAGTTCGCTCAAGTTGGATTCCTTCACGCGTCAGTCGCCCCAATATGGGGGTGGGCAGGACGGTCTACAAGGGTGAAGTTGAAACTGGCGTGATCGCCTGGTTTTGAGTCGATTTGACCCGCGTTAAAAAAGCCTACTTCACTCCATGAATTGGGCTATAGCGCAGCAAGAAAATTCCGACGCCGTTATCGCAGCGCCGAAATTAACTCAAATCGAGGGCTTGGAGCTATAGGACAGCGAACGTGCCCTGTGCTTTTGCGACAAGTCTTTCGTCCTGATACACATCGGCTTCGACCACCAGTGTGCGCCGACCGGCGTGAATCACGCGGCTGGTGCACAGCACGTCACCGTCTTCCACGGCGCGGATGTAGTTGATCTTGCATTCGATGGTGGCGCTCTGCTGGTCAAACCCATGGGCGCTGGAACAGGCCAGCCCCATGGTGATGTCCACCAGGCTGAATATCGCCCCGCCATGAAGCTTGCCCGCGCGGTTGCGCAGGTGCGGCTCCAGGGTCAGGGCCACTTCGGCAACGCCTTCTTCGAGGCGTTGCAGGCGGCAGCCGATCAGTTCGCTGAACGCGCTCTGGGTCAAGCCGGCGGGGATTTCCATCAGCGTTTCTTCAACTGCTTGGCGTTGGCGAACAGCGAGGCCATGGCGTTGTTGCTTGGCGCTGCGGTAGCGGTTTCCTTGCGCGGTTGACTGTTTTCAGAGCGGTTCTGCGACTGGCGCGGTGCCGAGCCAGGACGTGCACCACGGGCGCCGTCGATTTTTTCGCCTGGGGTGTCGCCCATGCGCATCGATAGGCCAACGCGTTTGCGCGGGATGTCGACTTCCATGACCTTGACCTTGACCACATCACCGGCTTTCACCGCTTCGCGCGGATCTTTGATGAACTTCTCCGAAAGCGCAGAAATGTGCACCAAACCGTCCTGATGCACGCCGATGTCCACAAACGCGCCGAAGTTGGTCACGTTGGTGACCACACCTTCGAGGATCATGCCCAGTTGCAGGTCCTTGAGGTCTTCCACGCCGTCTTGGAACTCAGCGGTCTTGAACTCGGGACGCGGATCGCGGCCAGGTTTTTCCAGCTCTTGCAGGATGTCGGTGATGGTCGGTACGCCGAAGGTTTCGTCAGTGTACTTCTTCGGATCCAGGCGCTTGAGGAACGCGGCGTCGCCGATCAGCGAACGAATGTCGCGACCGGTTTCGGCGGCGATGCGTTGCACCAACGGATAGGCTTCCGGGTGAACGGCTGACGAATCCAGCGGGTTGTCGCCGTTCATCACGCGTAGGAAGCCGGCGGCTTGCTCGAAGGTTTTTTCACCCAGGCGTGCGACTTTTTTCAGCGCGGCACGGGTTTTGAACGCACCGTTTTCGTCGCGATGAGTGACGATATTCTGCGCCAGGGTGGCATTGAGGCCGGAGATGCGCGCCAGCAACGCCACGGAGGCAGTGTTCACGTCCACGCCCACGGCGTTTACGCAGTCTTCCACCACCGCATCCAGGCCGCGCGCCAGTTTCAGCTGCGACACGTCGTGCTGGTACTGGCCGACACCGATGGATTTAGGGTCGATCTTCACCAGTTCGGCCAGCGGGTCCTGCAGGCGACGGGCAATGGACACCGCGCCACGGATCGACACGTCGAGGTCCGGGAATTCCTTGGAGGCCAGTTCCGATGCCGAGTACACCGAAGCACCGGCTTCGGAGACCATCACCTTGGTCATCTTCATGGCTGGGTATTTTTTGATCAGTTCGGCGGCCAACTTGTCGGTTTCACGGCTGGCGGTGCCGTTGCCGATGGCGATCAGGTCCACCGCATGCTTGGCGCACAGGGCGGCCAGGATGGCGAGGGTCTGGTCCCACTTGTTGTGCGGCACGTGTGGGTACACGGTGGCGTGGTCCAGCAGCTTGCCGGTGGCATCCACCACGGCGACCTTGCAGCCGGTGCGCAGGCCGGGGTCGAGGCCCAGGGTGGCGCGCGGGCCGGCCGGGGCGGCCAGCAACAGGTCGTGCAGGTTGTGGGCGAATACGTTGATCGCTTCGGTTTCGGCGCCGTCGCGCAACTCGCCGAGCAGGTCTGTTTCCAGGTGGGTGTAGAGCTTGACCTTCCAGGTCCAGCGCACGACTTCACCGAGCCACTTGTCCGCAGGACGATTCTGATTCTGGATACCGAATTGTTGCCCGATCATGCCTTCGCACGGGTGCATGGTGCCCGGCAGTTCGTCGCCGACTTTGAGTGCGGAGCTGAGGATGCCTTCGTTGCGACCGCGGAAAATCGCCAGCGCACGGTGGGACGGCATGCTTTTCAGCGGTTCGTCGTGTTCGAAGTAGTCGCGGAACTTGGCGCCTTCTTCCTCTTTGCCGACGATGACGCGGGCGCTGAGGGTGGCTTCCTGTTTCAGATAGTTGCGCAGTTTTTCCAGCAGGTTGGCGTCTTCGGCGAAGCGCTCCATCAGGATGTACTTGGCGCCTTCGAGGGCGGCCTTGACGTCGGCAACGCCTTTTTCAGCGTTGACGAAGCGTGCGGCTTCGGTGTCCGGGGTCAGCGACGGGTCGTTGAACAGGCCGTCGGCCAGTTCGCCCAGGCCGGCTTCCAGGGCGATCTGGCCCTTGGTGCGGCGCTTCTGTTTGTACGGCAGGTAAAGGTCTTCGAGGCGGGTCTTGGTGTCGGCGAGCTTGATGTCGCGTTCCAGCTGCGGGGTCAACTTGCCCTGTTCCTCGATGCTGGCGAGGATGCTGATACGCCGTTCGTCGAGTTCTCGCAGGTAGCGCAGGCGTTCTTCCAGGTGCCGCAGTTGGATGTCGTCGAGGCTGCCGGTCACTTCTTTCCGGTAACGGGCGATGAAGGGCACCGTGGAGCCTTCATCCAGTAGAGCGACGGCCGCTTCGACCTGTTGTGGGCGTACACCGAGCTCTTCGGCGATGCGGCTGTTGATGCTGTCCATAAAACCACCTGAAATTCTGAAAAGCAGCCCGCTGGCCCAAAAAACAAGGCCTTGCGCGGCTGGTTGAGCGGCCCGACTGGCGCCGCTACCTGGGTCAAGAGGCAGCCTATTGACCCTCGAAATCGAAAAAATCACGACAAGCGGGTGAAAAAAGCCCGGTATTAAACGGCAACGATCTGACGTTGCCCTGCACGAAGGCGCCGCATTATAACCAGCGTTCTGCCCTTGGGGGGTACTGCGCCAATGGTTGGAAGGGGCGGGTTCGCTGGCAGCAGAGGAAAAATCTGCTAACAATGCACACGGTGCGTATAACGGCAGCTACGCCATAATGCGCGCCGAGATAAGAGGAGCATCCAATGAGCAGCACTGCACAAACTGCTGAAGGCGAAAAAATTCTCATCGTTGATGACGATCCGGGGCTGAGCAGCCTGCTGGAGCGTTTCTTCAACTCCAAGGGCTATCGTGCCCGCGCGGTGCCGAACACCGAGCAGATGGACCGTCTCCTGGGGCGCGAAGTATTCAACCTGGTCGTACTCGACCTGATGCTGCCCGGCGAAGACGGCCTAACCGCCTGCAAGCGCCTGCGCGGCGCGAACAACCAGATTCCAATCATCATGCTTACCGCCAAGGGCGATGAGCTGAGCCGCATCAAGGGCCTCGAGCTGGGCGCTGATGACTACCTGGCCAAGCCCTTCAACCCTGACGAGTTGATGGCGCGGGTCAAAGCCGTGTTGCGTCGTCAGGCACCGCCGGTACCGGGCGCGCCAGGCAGCGAAGACGAAAGCGTTACCTTTGGCGACTACGAACTGTCGCTGGCGACCCGCGAACTCAAGCGTGGCGACGAAGTGCACATGCTCACCACCGGTGAATTCGCCGTGCTCAAGGCCCTGGTGATGAACGCGCGTCAGCCGCTGACCCGCGACAAACTGATGAACCTGGCCCGCGGTCGCGAATGGGACGCCCTGGAGCGCTCCATCGACGTGCAGATTTCCCGTCTGCGCCGGATGATCGAGCCGGACCCGTCGAAGCCTCGGTATATCCAGACGGTATGGGGTGTGGGTTATGTGTTTGTGCCGGATGGCACCGCCACGAAGTGACCGATGATTTGCAGGGCGGGCATCCTGGCGTTTGACTCCATGAGGGTCGACGGGATGCCCGGCGTCTGCAATTCTGCGAGCGCCGCTCGTTCCTGCAAGGTGTCCAGCTGTCTTCTATGAAAACCCCTCTGTGGTTCCCGCAAAGTTTTTTCTCCCGCACCCTTTGGCTGGTGCTGATCGTCGTGCTGTTTTCCAAGGCGTTGACACTGGTTTATCTGCTGATGAACGAAGACGTGCTGGTGGACCGGCAGTACAGCCATGGTGTCGCCCTGACGCTGCGTGGTTACTGGGCTGTAGACCCTGAGAACCGGGAAAAAGTAGCCAAGGCGTCGACGTTGACCCGCGTTGACGGGGCGGGTGTGCCCGAGGGTGAGCAGCATTGGCCCTACAGCGAGATCTACCAGCGCCAGATGCAGGCCGAGCTGGGCGAGGACACCGAGGTGCGCTTGCGCATGCATGTTTCACCTGCGCTGTGGGTGAGGGCGCCGAGCCTTGGCGATGCTTGGATCAAGGTTCCGCTGTATCCGCATCCTTTGCGGGGGCAGAAGATCTGGAACGTGTTGGGCTGGTTCCTGGCTATCGGCTTGCTTTCCACCGCGTCCGCGTGGATTTTCGTTCGTCAGCTTAACCAACCGCTTAAACGCCTGGTGTTTGCCGCCCGCCAACTGGGCCAGGGGCGCAGCGTGCGCCTGCCGGTCAGCGATACGCCCAGTGAAATGACCGAGGTGTATGGTGCCTTCAACCAGATGGCGGAGGATGTCGAACAGGCCGGGCGCGAACGCGAGCTGATGCTGGCGGGGGTGTCCCATGACTTGCGCACGCCATTGACGCGATTGCGCCTGTCCCTGGAGCTGATGGGCAACCATAGCGACCTCACCGACGACATGGTTCGCGACATCGAAGACATGGACGCGATTCTCGACCAGTTCCTGGCGTTTATCCGCGATGGACGTGACGAGGTGGTGGAGGAAGTCGATCTCACGGACCTGGTGCGTGAGGTTGTCGCGCCCTACAACCAGAATGGCGAGCAAGTGCGCATGCGCCTTGAACCGATCCAGCCGTTTGCGTTGCGTCGGGTGTCGATGAAGCGCCTTCTCAACAATCTGATCGGCAACGCTTTGCACCATGCCGGTTCGGATGTGGAAGTGGCTGCGTATGTGTCCGGCGACAGTGCCGCGCCGTACGTGGTGCTGAGTGTGATGGACCGGGGGGCGGGCATCGATCCGGACGAGCTGGAGGGTATCTTCAACCCCTTCACCCGTGGCGACCGTGCCCGGGGTGGCAAGGGGACCGGTCTGGGGCTGGCGATCGTGCGGCGGATTGCTTCGATGCACGGCGGAAATGTCGAGTTGCGTAACCGCGAAGACGGTGGCCTGGAAGCGCGGGTGCGCTTGCCGCTTGGGCTGATGCTGCCAAGAGATGCGGTATAGAAACAGCTGCAAGTTTCAAGCTTAAAGCCGCAAGAGAAAGGCAGGCAGCTTTTGCCCTTTCTTGCAGCTTATAGCTTGAAGCTAACGCCGCGTCTCTAACCCTTGCCTTTGGTCCTGGTCATATTCGGTCCACCATTCTTCTCCAGATGCTGAATGATGATCCCCGCCACATCCTTCCCTGTGGTGGTCTCGATCCCTTCCAGGCCCGGCGACGAGTTCACCTCCATCACCAGCGGGCCGTGATTGGAGCGCAGGATATCCACACCCGCCACGGCCAACCCCATGACCTTGGCCGCTCGCAACGCGGTCATGCGTTCTTCAGGTGTGATCTTGATCAGGCTGGCGCTGCCGCCGCGGTGCAGGTTGGAGCGGAACTCTCCGGGCTTGGCCTGGCGCTTCATGGCTGCGATCACCTTGTCGCCCACCACGAAGCAGCGAATATCCGCACCGCCGGCTTCCTTGATGTACTCCTGGACCATGATGTTCTGCTTGAGGCCCATGAACGCCTCGATCACGGATTCCGCTGCGGTCGCGGTTTCACACAGTACTACACCGATGCCCTGGGTGCCTTCCAGCACCTTGATCACCAGCGGCGCGCCGTTGACCATTTCGATCAGGTCGGGAATGTCGTCGGGGGAGTGTGCAAAGCCAGTGACCGGCAGGCCGATGCCCCGCCGCGAGAGCAGTTGCAATGAGCGTAATTTATCCCGCGAACGTGCAATGGCCACGGATTCATTGAGGGGGAAAACCCCCATCATTTCGAACTGGCGCAACACGGCGCAGCCATAGAACGTCACCGAGGCGCCAATACGCGGGATCACCGCATCAAACCCTTCGAGGGGCTTGCCGCGATAGTGGATCTGCGGCTTGTGGCTGGCAATGTTCATATAGGCACGCAACGTGTCGATCACTACCATTTCATGGCCACGTTCGGTGCCGGCCTCGACCAGGCGGCGGGTGGAATACAGACGCGGGTTTCGCGACAGCACAGCAATCTTCATGCAGCACCTGGGGCAGAAATAGTAGAGACCGGGAACACCGGCTTGTCTTGAACGTACTTGACGCCGGGATTGACCACCAGATGGCCGTCAATCAGCGCCTTGGAACCCAGTAACAGGCGGTAACGCATGGCTTTGCGACAGGCCAGGGTGAACTCCACTCGCCATACCCGATCACCCAGCGCCAGGGTGGTGCTGATCACGTAGCGCACCTGCGCATGGCCATTGGAGCTCTTGATGGTTTTCATCGTCACCAGGGGCGCCTCGCAGCGGCGGTGACGCAGTTGCACAACGCTGCCCAGGTGCGCGGTAAAGCGCACCCATTTCTCACCGTCGCGCTCAAAAGGCTCGATATCGGTGGCATGCAGGCTGGAGGTGCTGGCACCTGTGTCGATCTTGGCGCGCAGGCCCGCCACTCCCAAGTCGGGAAGTGCCACCCACTCACGCAGACCTACAACGGTCAAATGGTCAAATGTCTTCAATTATGGGTAACCGATCAATTCGCCCAGGCTTTCGGTGAAACCTCGGCCAGGGCTTTGAATGCAGGCTTGGCGAACCAGTAGCCTTGCATCAGAAATATTCCACAGTCAGACAGAAAGTCGCGCTCGCCGGCACTTTCGATGCCTTCGGCGATGACAGTAACGTTCAACTGCTCACAGATTGTGACAATTCCCTGGACGATCACCTGACGGACACGATCCTGGTCGACATCGCGGATCAGTGCCATGTCGAGTTTGATCAGGTCAGGTTGGAAATCGGCCAGCAGATTCAGCCCCGAATAGCCCGCGCCGAAGTCGTCGATGGCGGTCTTGAAGCCGAACTCGCGGTATTCACGCAGAATATTCGTCAAATGGCGATAGTTATCTACATGCTCGCTTTCCAGCGTCTCGAAAATCAGTTGGTCCAGCGGAAAATTGTGCGCGCGAGCCGCCTCAAGGGTGCTTCGGATGCACAACTCCGGACGGTACACGGCATTGGGCATGAAGTTGATGGATAGGCGGGTTTGCATCCCCAAGGCTGCAGCACCGGCGATCGCCTGGGTGCGGCAGCGCTGGTCGAAGCGGTAGCGGTTGCTGTTATTGACCTTCTCCAGCACCGATATCGCCCCTTCGCCCTGTGTACCGCGCACCAAGGCTTCGTGGGCATAAATCGAATGGTCCCGAAGGTCTACGATAGGCTGGTAGGCGAAAGCAAAATCGAAACCCAGGGGTTCGCTTTGCTGGCAGCCTGCGCAACGCTGGTCAGGCGAGGTGAGTGAAGTGGGAAAGTCGGTCACGGCGTATCCTCGCGAAAACAGGGTGCTACCTGGCGTATCTTAGGTGAGCCTTGAGGTTTATGCGTCGAAGGGTTTCAACGTTACAGTTGCGACATTTGTCAGAGCGAGGAATTCAAGTGGCTCAAAAGCAGGAAGAGGAAGAAAAGGTCCGTCTGGACAAGTGGCTGTGGGCGGCGCGTTTCTTTAAAACCCGTGCCTTGGCCAAGGCCGCGATTGAGAGTGGCAAAGTGCATCATCGAGGCGAGCGCTGTAAACCGGGCAAAGAGCCACGTGTCGGTGATGAGTTGCAGATTCGGATAGGTTTTGACGAAAAGACTGTCGTGGTGCAGGCACTTTCCATCGTGCGCCGTGGCGCCCCCGAAGCACAGGCGCTGTACACCGAAACCGAAGCGAGCATTGCCAGGCGCGAAAATGCGGCAGCCATGCGCAAGGCGGGCGCCACGGGGATGACCACCGATGGCAAGCCGAGCAAGAAACAGCGCCGCGACCTGTTCAAGTTTCGCGGTAGTGGCAATGATGACTGATTGCGCAGCGGCCCATTCAAGTGTTGGAGGGGGCAAGCCCCCTCCAACATTTGGCCTGCAGCGTTAAGGGGATGTGCGCACGACGCTCAATCCACCGATCACCGGCAGCTTGCCGAGTAGCCCGAAGATCGGCATCGTCACTTGTAACAAAGCGCCCGACACCTTCGCCGCAAACGGCGTGTAATACCCCCAGCCCAACGCCAACAGCGCCAGCAACACACCGCCGATGTAATCGTCCTGCCCCCAATGTGCGCCCGCCACCAGCCGCGGCATCATGAACAACAGCGCCAGGCCCCAGATCACCAGCACCTGGCCGAGGCGCTTGGCGAACACCGTCATGAACATCCCCCAGATCAACAGCACCGAGGCGTGATCCCCTGGGAAGCTTTGGCTTGAGCGGTCCTTCAGTTCCCAGGTCCTCTCCAACCCCGGGAAATAGTCACTCATCTGGATAGCCCCGGCGATGACCATCGACGGGCTACTGTGTTGCCAACCCATCTGCGCCGCGAGTTTGGAAAACAGCATGCGGATAAACAGCAGGAGCAACAAAATGCCGACAAAACCTAACAGTGCCTGGCGGACCTGCACGGCCTCGAACACCCAGTCGCCACGAATCAGCAGCATCAGCAGGATCACCCCGACCACTGCATCAAACGGCCGCAAACTGGCCACGGCCCATACGTGCAGCCATGTTGCGTTGCTCGCCAGCGGGTCGTTGAGAAGGTGAAACAGCCACTCGTCGAAAATCACACACAGCATCTGTCCCGTGGGCCACAGCCAAAAACACAGCAGCCCGATAGCGAGTAGATTGCACAGAGCCCATCGCCGGAGGTTCCACTTGGCTTGGAACAAACCCGGATTGTTCATAAACTGTCCCTCTTCGCTCTATATAAGCTCTCTGTTTCCAGGAGAAAGCCGCACCAAGATGGTGCTAAAGCGTTTAATTTTATAAACCTTGTAACCAATTTGTCATCAATTCAGATACCCAGACCTATGACTGATCTACCGGATACCGACTTCACCCAACGCTTCATCTTCGACGAGAGCGACGCCCGCGGCGAAATGGTTTCGTTGGAGCGCAGCTACGCCGAAGTCCTCGCCAAGCACCCCTATCCGGAGCCGGTCGCACAACTGCTCGGTGAGCTGATGGCAGCTGCTGCGTTGCTGGTAGGCACCATGAAGTTCGACGGTTTGCTGATCCTGCAGGCCCGATCCGAAGGGCCGATTCCGCTGTTGATGATCGAGTGCTCAAGCGAGCGCGAAATCCGTGGGCTGGCCCGTTATGAACCCGACCAGATTGCCCCGGACGCCACCCTGGCCGAGCTGATGCCTAACGGCGTCCTGGCGCTCACCGTCGACCCGACCGTAGGCCAGCGTTACCAGGGCATCGTCGACCTCGACGGCAAAACGCTGTCGGAATGCTTCACCAACTATTTCGTGATGTCCCAGCAAGTGGGTACCAAGTTCTGGCTCAACGCCGACGGCAAGCGCGCCCGTGGCATGTTGCTGCAACAACTGCCGGCCGACCGTATCAAGGACGACGAAGATCGCGCTGAAAGCTGGCGGCACTGCATTGCCTTGGCCGATACCCTGAAAGCCGAAGAACTGCTGGGCCTGGACAACGAAACCATCCTGCACCGCCTTTACCACGAAGACCCCGTGCGCCTGTTTGACGCGCAGACTCTGCACTTCCACTGCAGCTGCTCCCGTGAGCGTTCAGGGAACGCCCTGGTCAGCCTGGGCCTGGAAGATGCGCAGAACCTGGTGGTGGAACACGGTGGAAATATCGAGATCGACTGCCAGTTCTGCAACGAGCGCTACCTGTTCGACGCTGCCGATGTAGCGCAATTGTTCGCTGGCGCAGGTATCGACACGCCTTCCGACACCCGCCACTAAAACGTTTAAGCACAGGTAAATCACCTGTCAAATGCCGGATTAGAGGCGTTCTGACGGGAGGGCCCTACTCTTTTTGGGCTTTTCTGGCATAATCCGGCCCACTTTTTTCGCGGTAGTAGTGCGCAACTTTCTACTACAAAACGTTTGGAGCACTCGGCCACAGGCCGACGGGGAACCTCATGACGCAAGCCAATAACGCCGTATACACCGATCTGAGTGTTGACGATCTGGTCAAAGAAGCCCTGCAGCGCGGTGAAGGCGTGCTTGCCGATACCGGCGCGCTGGTCGTCGAAACCGGTCACCGTACCGGCCGTTCGCCAGTCGACCGTTTCATCGTTGAAGAGCCTTCCACCCAGGATTCCATCGCCTGGGGCCCGATCAACCGCAAGTTCCCGGCCGACAAGTTCGATGCCCTGTGGGCACGCGTCGAGGCGTTCAATAACGCGCAAGAGCATTTCGTTTCCCACGTTCACGTAGGGGCTTCCGAAGACCACTACCTGGCCGTGAAAATGACCACCCAGACTGCCTGGCAGAACCTGTTCGGTCGTTGCCTGTTCATCAACCCTGCCCAGTACAACCCGGCCGGTCGTGACGAGTGGCAAGTGCTCAACGTAGCCAACTTCGAGTGCGTGCCGGAGCGTGACGGCACCAACTCCGACGGTTGCGTGATCCTCAACTTCGCGCAGAAAAAAGTGCTGATCGCCGGCATGCGCTACGCCGGTGAAATGAAGAAAGCCATGTTTTCGGTGCAGAACTACCTGCTGCCGGCTTCCGACGTACTGCCGATGCACTGCGCCGCCAACATTGGCGAAGCAGGCGACGTGACCCTGTTCTTCGGTCTGTCGGGCACCGGCAAGACCACCCTGTCCGCCGACGAAAGCCGTTACCTGATCGGTGACGACGAACACGGCTGGGGCGAAGGCGTGGTGTTCAACATCGAAGGCGGTTGCTATGCCAAGTGCATCGACCTGTCCGAGAAGAACGAACCGGTTATCTGGAAAGCCATCAAGCACGGCGCCGTGCTGGAAAACGTCGTGATCGACGACGCCAAGCACGCCGACTATGCCGACGTCAGCCTGACCCAGAACAGCCGCGCCGCCTACCCGCTGGAGCACGTTGCCAAGCGTTCCGAGAAGAACCTGGGTGGCGAGCCAAACGCGGTGATCTTCCTGACCTGCGACTTGACCGGCGTACTGCCGCCCGTGTCCATCCTCAGCGAAGAACAAGCGGCCTACCACTTCCTGTCCGGCTACACCGCACTGGTGGGCTCGACCGAAATGGGTTCGGGCAGCGGCATCAAGTCGACCTTCTCCACCTGCTTCGGCGCACCGTTCTTCCCACGCCCGGCTGGTGAATACGCAGAGCTGCTGATCAAGCGCATCCGCGGCTTCGGTTCCAAGGTCTACCTGGTCAACACCGGCTGGACCGGCGGCGGCTACGGCGTTGGCAAGCGCTTCAACATCCCGACCACTCGCGGCGTGATCGCAGCGATCCAGAGCGGCGCGTTGATCGGTGCTGAAACCGAACACCTCGACACCATCAACCTCGACGTGCCATTGGCCGTACCGGGCGTTGAGACCGGCCTGTTGAACCCACGTAACACCTGGGCTGACAAGGCGGCTTACGATGAAGCGGCGAAGGCGCTGGCTGGCCTGTTCATCGAGAACTTCAAGAAGTTTGAAGTGAGTGATGCGATCAAGGCTGCGGGTCCGAAGTTGTAAGATTCGGTCGCTGTTAAAAAGCCGCCCCTTGTGGGCGGCTTTTTTGTGCGTGAAAGGTTAGTCGACGATATGCAGGACCACCGCCCCGACCAGCACCAGCACAACTCCCAGCACTTGCACCGCCGACAACCGTTCCTTGAAAAACACAAACCCCAGAATCGCCGCAATCCCCCCTGATAACGTACTGATCACCGTCACCACCGACACCGACCCCGCCATCGCTCCCCACGAAAACGCCGAAAATCCACCCAGGTTCATCAGGCTTGCCCCTGTCAGAGTGGCGCAGTTTTTCAGCGGCGGAATCTTCAGGCCGTCCTTGATCTTCAGCACCATCAACACCAGCACGCACAGCCCTACCAGATAGCCGAGCCAGAGCATGGTGATCGGCCCCAGCGCAGGTAGCGTGTAGCGACCTTGCAGCCAGAAACTGGTGCCGTATAGCAAGGCGGCAAGCATGGCGTAGACGATGGAGCGGTTTGAACTGTTGTGCGGGATGCCATTGTCCTTGTGGAGGCTGGAAAGGATCACGCCGATGACGCACAGGGCGATGCAGGCGAGTTGGATCAGGCTCATGTGTTCGCCGCTGGCCCAGGACAGCAGGGTGGTGACGACGCCGTAGGACGTCACCAGTGGCGCCACGATGGCGGCTTTGCCCAGGGCGAAGGCCTTGGACAGGGCAAGGGCGCCGGAGACGGTGAACAGTGCGGCGGCAATGCCCAGCAGCCAGACGCTCAGCGAGGCGTTAAGGGACTTGAACAGCAGGGCCGGGAAGATGGCCAGCAGCAGGGTCATGATCACGAAGCCGAGGGCCTGGCCGAAATACACCGCGCGCTTGACGCCCACGGCTCGGGCGTTGAGACCCACGAGGAAATCCGTACCACCCCAGAGCAGGGCGGCCAGCAGGCCCATTGTTACGTCCATGTAAGGTCCTTGTTGTTTTGAGCGCGGCTTGCCAGGTTAGCGCAGATCCAATGTGGGAGGGGCTTGCTCGCTATAGCCGGGTGTCAGTCATCGATCGGCTGGCTGATACACCGCTATCGGGAGCAAGCCCCCTCCCACATGGGATCTGCGGTGTGCCTCGGGCCGGTGTTCGCTCAGCTGAGGTTCTCCAGCGTTTGTGTGTCCCAGCTGTGAGTCTTGATGGCCAGGTAGAGCATGCCGATGGTCAGCGGGACCTTGTCGGCATGCCCCTTGGCCCGACGTTTAAGGAACACGTCAAAGACCGGTGGGTTGAAGTAACGATAAGTGTCGTAGTCGCCCAGGTCGAGGGCGAATTCCTGCTCCAGCGCTTCCATTAGTTGCTTGGCTTCACTGCCGTCACAGCCCAGGTCGAAATTGAGTGAGGTTTGCAGGCGGATGGTCTTGTGTTTCGGCAGGCCGATTTCTTCGTGCAGCAGTTGCAGAAGTTGCTGCATCACGGGGTCTTCGGGGAAGTTGGGGGCGAGGTTCATGGTGGGGGCACGCAGGAGTGGATGAAGGGGCTGGTTGCGTTGGAAGCGGTATTTGTTTCGAGTGATGAAGAGCGCCAAGCCTATCAAGAATACAAAGACAGGTAGGAGGGGCATTCTGAGGATCACCGCTACATAGGGTAGTAGGAACGTCAAAATAAGGCCTGTTGTAAGAAATGTGACTGCGAAGTGCTTTCTGAGCATTGGGTCTGTGATTTGGTAGTGCAGCACCAAATAGATAATGAGAAAGGAAACGGATTGAAGGTAAGGGACCATGTCACTAAGACTCGTCCGGGTAGACATGCATTGAGAGTGTTGACCGCTGAGGCCCTATGCCTCCTCTCACACTGGCATCCAGACCGATGATGATGTCTCCAGCGTGATATCTACGAAGCTTGCCGGAAATCGTATCTCCAACGAAGCCCGCGGTTACGGTTGAAATGGCAATCCCCGGTGCTTTAACCGCTCCGGAGATTATGTGTTTGATGAGCACGTTTTGGTCGTTTAACCGATCGGCCTGATTCCGTCTCAAAGGATGGGAAATCGCGACCGCCATTTCGCATGGCAAGTCTCTGGCCAGCATTTTTTCGTACAGCCTACGTATCTGATCGCGCACTTGTCGCGCTGCCGTTTTTGTTTCAAGCAGGCATAGATTGGCCAAAGCATGCCGATTGTCAGGCACAACAGTGAAGCGATTCACTGTGAAGATGACGCCATAGTGGCCGATGTGTTGAGCCCTTTCGATGTTCACAGGTTTCTGCCGAGAAAGTTGAGACCGCGCTATTTTCATTCAGCTACGGGTAACTTCTGTAGAGGGTCAAGCGGGTGTTTGGAGCAGTTTGGGAAGGGGATGTCGCTGTGTTTGGAGGTTTCCTACGGCCGTTTCCGGCATTTGTGGCTTGGCAGTGACTTAACAAGCAAAGCTGGTCAATTGTAGGAGCGAACTTGTTCGCGAAAAACTTAAGGACGCCGCGTTTCTTCTGGTTTACCGCGTCGTCGTTGATGATTTTCGCGAGCAAGCTCGCTCCTACAAAGGGTGTTGCTTAGATTTCAGAGCATTCCCACGCAGGGCGTGAGCAATGATCACTGCCCTGCAGGCCTGCTGATACACCGCTCAAAAATCGCCTCCAACCCCCGATAATCACACGCCACCGCGTCAATATTCGCCGGTATCCATGCCGCGTGTTTCACCAGCCACCAGTTCACTGAAAACCCCGCGTTCACGATGATCTGTTCAAACAAAATCCGCTGCGCCCGGCCATTGCCCTCGCGGAAGGGGTGGATGACGTTGAGGTCGCCATAGGCTTCGGCAATCTTGCTTATCAACTCGGTTTGGCTGGCACCAACAAACCAGTTTGCCTCTTCCATCTGCCGGATAATCTTCGCGGCTTCCGGAGGGATGCGCTCCGGGGTGCAGAACAGGGTGTCGCCTTTCTGGATGTTCACGCTGCGCAACTCACCGGCCCAGTCGTAGATGTCACCGAACAGCGTGCGGTGGATGTGTTGCAGGCGGTCGAGGTCGTAGGGCGGGGGGAAGAGCGGGAGGCTGCCTACGGCGATTTCGGATAATTCCCGCTCGGCCTGGTGCAGGCGGGCTTCGTCGAGCAAATCGAGGCGGTTGCGCAGGACGCTGCTATCGGGATAGCAGTACGGATCCTGGCCCACCCCGTATTTGTCGAGCATCAGCGTGGGGTATTGCGGTACTTGGCAAGCACGGATTCGCGGGTCGGCAGGGGTTTGTCGACGTCGGCCGGCTGGGTGTCGAACCCTTCCAGGCGCAGGCTGGCCAGGTAATTGGAACGGCGGATCTTGTGGTAATGATCCTGTTTTTGCTCAAACGTCAGTTCGCTCATCGCAGCGCACTCCTGGGTAGCAAGGTTTGATTGTAGCGCAATGCTTCAACGGGAAGGCGGGATAAAAACCACGTCACATTCTGTACAAAAAATCCGCCGACACCCGGAATTCAGCGTATGTTTCACCGCAAAATCTTGTAGGGCGATTTCCGCCCGCTACTTAAAGGGAGTTAAGCATGGGTTTGCTTCGTGTTGCTTCGGCGGTGTCATTGTGTGCGGTGGCTTTTTCGGTCCAGGCCGGACAGTTGCCGATCGAAGTGCTCAGTGCGGTGGTCAAGGACCAGAAAATCGCCGATGCCGAAGTGCTGCTGCAACGTAACGGCGCACAGAATGTGGTGGGCCGCACCAACGCGCAGGGCCAAGTGACGCTGACCAGTGAGGCCGCCGATGATGCGAGCAACCTGCTGATCATCAAGAAGCCCGGCTACTCCAACCTGGTGGTGAAGTGCCCATGCGCGGGCATGACCTACGCCATCAGCCCGGTGATGGAAAACCTCGATGGCCTGCGTGTGGTGCTGACGTGGGGCAAGACGCCGAGTGACCTCGACTCCCACATGATTTTCCCCGGCAATAACATCTATTTCGAGAACCAGAAGGGGACCGACGCCGAGTTGGATGTGGATGACACCGACAGCTACGGCCCGGAAACCATCACCCTGCAGAAAAAACACTACGGCGAAAGCTACGTCTATGCCGTGCACGACTACAGCAATGGCGGCAACCCAGGCTCGCGCCAGTTGTCCGACAGCGAAGCCAAGGTGTTCGTGTACATGGGCCAATCGCTGGTGCGTACCTACTACGTGCCTAAGAACCGCAGCGGCAACCTGTGGACGGTGTTCCGCATGACCGGCAGCGGCGACTTCCAGGACATCAACACCTTCAGTGGCGTGACAGTGAATGCCGCCAACGTGCTGAACGAAGTCAAGCCGCTGCTGGATGACAGCGTCGCGGTCACCGCAGTCACCGTCAGCTCTTCCGTACAAACCGATGCGAAGCGTCTGAACCTGCAGGGTGAAGCGGCCTACCAGGCCGGCCAGCTGGACCAGGCCATTGACCTGTTCCGCCAGGCCATCGAACTGGACAATGGCTTCGGCAAGGCCTACGGCAACCTCGGCCTGGCTTATCAGAAAGCCGGTAACACTGCCGAGTCGATCTGGGCCAACCGCAAGGCTATCGCCCTTGCCACCGGCGCCAATGCTGCCACCGTGCGTGCAGGTGCCTACTACAACATTGCGCGGATCTACGAAGCGGCGGGGCAGTTCCCGGATGCGTTGCGTCACTACCAGTTGGCCAAGGAGCAGAAGGCCAACCCGGTGTATGACACGGCGATTGAGCGGGTACAGAATCGCTGATTCAGCTGTAGCGCAGTTCTGAAATGTGGGAGGGGGGCAATCCCCCTCCCACATTTGGTTTGTGGTGTTCCTACAGCCACAGTCGAACTTGTCGAATTTGGCCCAAGGCCATTGCTGCACCCTGTGTATCATCCTGTCTCTTTTTTCCATGCGACCTTTCTCGATTCGCTGAGCTCAGTGGGCTACGTTTTTAGGCCACCTTCAGCGGTCAATGGAGTGACAGCTTATGCACGACACCCTCCAGCAGGTCTTTGGTTATCCACAGTTTCGTTTGGGCCAGGAAGAAACGGTCAGCGCCGTACTGGCGGGTCGTTCGGCTGCGGCCATTTTTCCTACGGGGTCGGGCAAGTCCCTGTGTTACCAACTGTCGGCGGTGTTGCTGCCGCACCTGACACTGGTGGTGTCGCCGCTGCTGGCGTTGATGCAGGACCAGTTGGGCTTCCTGCAACGGCACGGTATTTCGGCGGGCAGTATCGATTCGGCGCAAAGCCGCGAAGACGCCAATGACGTGATGGCCCGCGCACGTTCCGGCGAGCTGAAAATCCTGATGATCTCGGTGGAGCGCTTGAAAAACGAGCGTTTTCGCCACTTCCTGCAAAGTGTGCAGATCTCGCTGCTGGTGGTGGATGAGGCGCACTGTATTTCCGAGTGGGGCCACAACTTCCGCCCGGATTATTTGAAGCTGCCGGACTACCAGCGCCAGTTCAAGATCCCACAAGCGCTGCTGCTGACGGCGACGGCCACGCCCAAGGTGATTGCCGACATGCAGGCCAAGTTCGCCATTGCGCCCGACGACGTGGTCACCACGGGCTTCTACCGGCCCAACCTCAACCTGTTGGTGGAGCCGGTCGCCGGTGCGGACAAACGTCGTCGCCTGGTGCAGTGGATGAGCGCGCGGGCCAACCAGCCCAGCATCGTCTACGTCACCTTGCAGAAAACCGCCGAGCAGATTGCCGAGCACCTGAACCGCAACGGCATCCAGGCCGAGGCGTATCACGCCGGCTTGCCCCACGACAGGCGTGAGGGCATCCAGCAGCGCTTCATGGGTGGGCGCTCCAATTGCATCGTCGCTACCATCGCGTTTGGCATGGGTATCGACAAGAGCGATATCCGCAATGTCGTGCATTTTGACCTGCCCAAATCCATCGAGAACTACAGCCAGGAAATCGGCCGCGCGGGGCGGGATGGGCAGCCCTCGGACTGCCTGGTGCTGGCCAACCGCGACAGCCTCAATGTGCTGGAAAACTTCGTGTATGGCGATACGCCGGAGCAGGACGGTATTCGGCGGGTGCTGGAAGAGTTGCAGGCAGCGCGCAGTGAGGGGCAATGGGAGTTCCTGCTGAGGTCGCTGTCGGACCACAGCAATATCCGCGAATTGCCGCTGAAGACGTTGCTGGTGCAACTGGAACTCAAGGGCGTTATCGCGCCGCGCTACGCGTTTTATGCCGAGTACCGCTTTAAGTACCTGGTCGAGCCCGAGGCCCTGCTGGCGCGTTTTTCCGGCGAGCGCCAGCAGTTTGTCGCGGCGATCATCCAGGTGTGCAAACGCGCAAAAACCTGGGCGACCGTGGATTTCGACGCGCTTTACCAGCAACACAATGCCGAGCGCAGCCGGGTGGTGAAGGCCCTGGATTACTTCCAGGAACAAGGCCTGATCGAGTTGGAAAGCAAGCAGATGACCGAAGTCTACAGCCTGCTGGATACCGACTTTGATCCACAGGTGTTGAGCGCCGAGTTATACACAGGCTTCAAGCAGCACGAGGTGACGGAAGTGGCGCGGATTCACGCCATGCTCGATCTGTTCGCCACCGAACATTGCCTGGGGCAGCGGCTGGCGCATTACTTTGGTGATGAAAACGCACCGCTGCGCTGCGGGCACTGCTCCGTATGCCACGGCCACGTCGCGCATCTGCCGGCGCCGCCGAGCCTGCCGCCGCTTGTGGATAAAAACTTCATGGGGCTGTGCGGTGATTTTATCCACAGGCATCATGAGCACACCGGCCAACTGCCAGGCCCTGAGCGGCTGACACGTTTCCTGGGCGGTATCAGCGTGCCGTTGTTTACCAAGTTGAAGGCGCGCGGCATTCCTGGTTTTGCTGCGCTGGAGGACTATCCCTACGCCGATGTGCGTGAGTGGGCCCAAGTCCATTTGAATGACCTGTAACCCTACTTTCATGAGACGTGCCCATGCCTGACTCAATGCCGCAACGCGCCGATTACCGTCACTTCCAGTCGATCATCACGCGCTGGCACGACAACGATGTGTACGGCCATGTGAACAATGTCACCTACTACAGCTTCTTCGACACGGCGGTGAATACTTACCTGATCGAACAGGGTGGGTTGGATATTCATGACGGTGAGGTGGTGGGGTTTGTGGTGAGTTCGGCGTGCGATTACTTCGCGTCGATTGCCTTTCCCGACCGCCTGGAAATCGGCCTGCGGGTGGGCAAGTTGGGCAACAGCTCAGTGCAGTACGAATTGGCGGTATTCAAGGCAGGCGAAGAGGAGGCCTGTGCGGCGGGGCGTTTTGTGCATGTGTTCGTGGATCGGGGGACGAACCAGCCGGTGACGATTCCGGGGATGTTGCGCGAGGCGTTGCAGCGGTTGATGGTCTGACTTCGGCGTTGCAGGCACCACGGAACTCAATGTGGGAGGGGGCTTGCTCCCGATAGCGGTGGGTCAGCCAGTACACGGGTGGCTGATACTCTGCTATCGGGAGCAAGCCCCCTCCCACATTGGTTTTGCGCTGTTTTTTAGCGCTTAGCGGTGACGGTAGTGATGCTTGTTCTTGCGATGCCCGTAGGCATGGCCACGGCCGCGATGGTCATCGCGGTCATAACGGCGGTTATCACGACTACGACGATCATCATCATCGCTCTTGTTGCCCATGTAGTTGCCCAGCGCACCGCCCGCGCCACCGCCGGCCGCTGAACCGATCAGTGCACCGGTGCCGCCGCCGACACTGCGGCCCACCACGTTGCCGCCGGCTGCGCCCAGTGCGCCGCCAATGGCTGCTTCGCCGCGGCTGCGCTTATCGGCGCCGACTGCGCTACCGCCTGCGCCACCCAGGGCCGCGCCGATGGTCGAACCGGTGTTGCCGCCCAACTGCTGGCCGACAACCGAGCCAAGAACCCCGCCCAATGCGCCGCCCACACCGGCTTCGGTGGTGCCACCGGCCATGGCTGCGCCACTGACCAGGCCAAGGGACAACAAGAGAATCGAGGAGAACTTCATAGAGAGACCTCAAGAGGATGACGGCGCGATCCTGAGGCCGTATTGACATGGTTACAATAGAAATCCGACCAGTAACACGAGTTGTACACAATTCTCTAAGTTACTGTTTTAACTCGGGAACTTAAGTGATTTTTGCGAGTCTTTAGCTACTTCGGAACGGCCGCTTTTATGCAAAAGCGGCCTTTTTTGTGCCCGAAATGATCAGTCAGGCCGAACGCGCCATGATCAGCCCATTGTCACTCGCAGCTTCCAAACGTATCGCCACGAACTTCGACGTCGGTGTATGGCTGCCATCCCCAGTGCTTTCCAGTGGCACCAGCGGGTTCACTTCTGGGTAGTAAGCCGCAGCCTGCCCCGCCGGAATATCAAACGCCAACAAGGTGAAGCCCTTCACTCGACGTTCACGACCGTCTTCCCACAACGACACGATGTCGGCTTTCTGCCCCGGCTTGAAGCCCAGGCGGATGATGTCGGCTTCGTTGACGAACAGCACGTCACGCTGGCCTTTGACCCCGCGATAACGGTCGTCCAGGCCATAAATGGTGGTGTTGTACTGATCGTGGGAGCGCATCGACTGCATGATCAGGTCCGGTACGCGGCCCGTGGCGTGGGTACGCTCGTGGATCAGGTCCTTGGGCAGGATGTTCGGGCGGAAGTTGGCACGGCCCGAAGGGGTGTTCCAACGCCGTGCACCAGCGGAGTTGCCCAGGTAGAAACCACCAGGGTGTTTGAGGCGTTCGTTGAAGTCCTTGAAGCCTGGGATGGTATCGGCGATCAGGTCGCGAATGCGGCTGTAATCGGCCACCAACCAGTTCCAGTCCACCGGTGTGCTGCCCAAGGTCGCGGCGGCGATGCCGGCGAGGATGGCCGGTTCCGATTTCATCAACTTCGACAGCGGCTGCAGTTGGCCGTTGGAGTCGTGGACCATGCTGAACGAGTCTTCCACCGTCACGGCTTGCGGGCCTTCGGCCTGGATGTCGATGTCGGTGCGGCCCAGGCACGGCAGGATCAGCGCGTCTTTGCCGTGCATCAAGTGGCTGCGGTTGAGCTTGGTGCTGATCTGCACGGTCAGGTCGCAATTGCGCAGCGCTTCGAAGGTGCGCGGGCTGTCCGGCGTGGCTTGGGCGAAGTTGCCGCCCAGGCCGATAAACACCTTGGAGCGGCCTTCAAGCATGGCGTGGATCGCTTCCACCACGTTGTGCCCGTTGGTGCGCGGTACCTGGAACTGGAAGCGCCGCTCCAGAGCGTCGAGGAACGCCACCGGTGGGCGCTCGTTGATACCCATGGTGCGGTCGCCCTGCACGTTACTGTGGCCACGCACCGGGCATAGGCCAGCGCCGGGGCGGCCGATGTTGCCGCGCAGCAGCATCAGGTTGGCGATTTCCTGGATAGTCGGCACCGAGTGGCGGTGCTGGGTGATACCCATCGCCCAGCACATGATCACGTTCTTGCCCTTGGCGTACATGCGCGCCGCTTGCTCGATCTCGACCAGGGGCAGGCCGGACTGCGCGACGATTTCATCCCAGGAGGTATCGTCGATCTGGCCCAGGTAATCGAGCACGTTGGCGGTGTGTTCATTGAGGAAATCGTGGTCGAACACGGCCTCCTTGCCTTCGGCCTGAGCCTGGCGCTCCCACAGCAGCAGGAACTTGGCCATGCCACGCAGGATCGCCATGTCGCCACCCAGGGCTGGGCGGAAGTACGCGGTGTTGGTCGGCTTGTCGCCGTTGGTGAGCATTTCCAGCGGGTGCTGCGGATGCTGGAAGCGTTCCAGGCCGCGCTCCTTGAGGGGGTTGATGCACACCACCTGGGCGCCACGTTTCACCGCTTCGCGCAGCGGTTCAAGCATACGAGGATGGTTGGTGCCGGGGTTCTGGCCCCAGACGAAAATCGCATCGGCATGTTCGAAGTCATCAAAGGTCACGGTGCCTTTGCCGACGCCCACGCTCTGCGCCAGGGCCACGCCGCTGGCCTCGTGGCACATGTTCGAGCAATCCGGGAAGTTGTTGGTGCCGTAGGCGCGCACGAACAGTTGGTACAGGTACGCCGCTTCGTTACTGGCACGGCCCGAGGTGTAGAACTCAGCCATGTCCGGGCTGGGCAGGGCGTTGAGGTGTTTGCCGACCAAGTCGAAGGCCGCTTCCCAGCTGATGGGGGTATAGCGGTCGGTTTCAGCGTCGTAGCGCATTGGCTCGGTCAGGCGGCCTTGGTACTCAAGCCAATAATCGCTTTGCTCCAGCAGGGCGGTGACGCTGTGCTTGGCGAAGAATGCCGCATCGACGCGGCGCTTGGTGGCTTCCCAGTTGACCGCCTTGGCGCCGTTTTCGCAGAACTTGACCATGCCGCTTTCCGGCGAGTCGCCCCAGGCGCAGCCCGGGCAGTCGAAGCCGCCGTTCTGGTTGGTCTTGAGCATCATGCGCAGGTTTTTCAGCGCGTTGTCGCTGGTCAACCACGCCTGTGCCACGCTGATCAGCGCCCCCCAGCCGCCAGCCGGGCCCTTGTAGGGCTTGTAGCGCGGGGTTGGGGTTTGGTCGGCTTGATGATGATTGCTCACGGCTGGTTCTCCATCGCAGGGCTGTAGACCCGCGGCGCACTTTTCTGCGGCAGGTGGATGAGATTGAGGTTATGTCGGCGGGCCCATTGCAGGGCCAGGCCGGTGGGCGACGACAGGCTGACCAGGGTCTGGATGCCCGCGCGCAGGACTTTCTGGATCAATTCGAGGCTGCAACGGCTGGTGACAATCGCCAGCCCGCCGTCGGTCGGGATCTGTTGGCGGATAAGTGCGCCGATCAACTTGTCGAGAGCGTTGTGCCGGCCGATGTCTTCACGGCCCATGAGCAATTCGCCCTGGTTATTCATGAACACGGCCGCATGCACCGCACCGCTGTACTGGCCCAGGGGCTGGAACGCACTGATGCGCTGGCGCAGGCCGTCGAGCCACTCGGCAGGCGGCAAGGGCGCGCCGGGCAGCACTTGAAGGTCCGGCAGGGCCTGTTCCACTGCTTCCACTCCACACAGGCCGCAGCCGCTGGTGCCTGCCAGCTGGCGGCGCTGCTGCTTGAGGTTCCAGAACGCACGGCTGGAAATCTGCACCTGGGCGTATTGGGTCGAGCCCGAACCGCTGAGTTTCAGATCATAAATATCGCTGACGTCGGCGATAATGCCGCTGCCGATGCTGAACCCGACAATAAAGTCTTCCAGGTCCGTCGGCGTGACCAGCATGACCGCTTGGCTGATGTCGTTGTAGGCAATCGCCAACGCCACTTCTTCCGCCAAGGCTGTGCTGGCGACTTCGGTGTGCTCAAGGTTGCAAAACTGGTAGCTCTGGCTGGCGACGGGCGCGGACGTTTCCGGAGCAGGCGCCGCGCAGGCTGGGCGCTTGGCGTTCATGGGGCAGTACCACCGGCGGATTGATCAGTGTTTAGACTAGGCGCGACAAAGCGTCGCGTCTAATTGCCAGTACTGATCTACCGATAGATGACGTCGATCAAGACTCTGTTTGCGATTTCTGAAACAGCGCGAAACACGCCTCCGCCAGCGCCGAGCGAGGCGCGCTGCGCCGCATGATCAGGCCCAGGCGCGCCAGGGTGTGGGCGTCTTCGATAGGTTGCAGGCGCAAATGTTCGGTGAGGGCGTCCAGGCCGCCGTCCAGCGGCATGACTGCGCAGCAGAGTCCGCCATGCACAGCTTGTAACAACTGATGCACGGCGTCGGTTTGTAACAGCGGCTGCGGGTGCAGGCCCCGGCTGTGGAAGTTGTGGTCGATGGACTGACGGAAGTGCATGCCACTGGTGAGCATGCCCAGGGGCAATTCGATCAATGCCTCCCAGCTCAGCGGCTTGTCGCCAAAACTGAAATAGCGCTGGTCGTAAAGCAGGCCCATGCGGGTTTCGCCGAGGGCCAGGGAGTCGAAGCGCTCGTTGTCCAGGCGGTCGAGGTAGGACACGCCCAGGTCCAGGCGATTGCTCGCCAACTGTTCGAGGATCTGCTCGGAACTGAGGGCCGAGAGCTCAAAGCGCAGGCTCGGATGCTCCTTGTGCAGTTGTTGCATCAACGCCAGTGGATCAAAGCTCGACAACGGCACCACCCCCAGGCGCAACGTACCCACCAGGTTGCCACGACAGGCGGCTGCTTCGGCCTGCAAACCGTCATAGGCCGCCAGCACCGTGCGTGCCCAGGCCAGTACCCGTTCGCCAGGGGCGGTAAAACCTTCGAAACGCTGGCCGCGATTGACCAGCGGCAAGTCCAGCTCTTCTTCAAGGCTGCGCAGACGCATCGACAGGGTGGGCTGGGTGATGTGGCAACGCGCCGCGGCCTGGCCGAAGTGACGGGTCTCGTCGAGGGCGATGAGGAATTTCAGCTGCTTGATGTCCATCTTCGCTCCAGGGCTTATTCCAATGGCGGGGGGATTCTAGCGCGTTTGGGTCTTTGGTCGGGCTGGAACCCAAGCGTTTAGGGTTGGTCTAGTCTTTGGCATCTGGAAATCAAACATCAAGGAGAGCACACCATGAGTCTTTTGAGCTTTGTAAAGGAAGCCGGCGAGAAGTTGATCGATCTGTTGACGCCGGGTAATGCAAACGCCAGTGAGCAGTTGAAGGAACACGTGGCGAAGGTGGGTCTGGGTAATCCGAATGTGCAGACCACGGTGGATGGCGACAAAGTGACCGTAACCGGCGAAGTCGCGACCCAGGAAGAGAAAGAGAAGATTCTGCTGGCGCTGGGCAATATTGCCGGTGTGGCCAGTGTGGATGACCAGATCACCGTATCCGGCCCGGCGGTTGCCGCCGCCCGCTTCGTCGTGGTGAAAAAGGGCGACACCCTCAGCGCAATTTCCCTGACGGTGTATGGCAACGCCAACCTGTACAACAAGATCTTCGAGGCCAACAAGCCGCTGTTGTCCCATCCAGACAAGATTTACCCAGGGCAGACGTTGCGTATTCCTGAGTAATACACAAAGTAAAAATGTGGGAGGGGGCTTGCTCCCGATAGCGGAATGTCAGTCGACATCAAGGTGACTGATGCACCGCTATCGGGAGCAAGCTCCCTCCCACATTTGATCAGAGCCCGACAATGAGATCGCGGTAGTCACCAACTGCTGCAAACTCGCCCGTGTCCTTCGGCCCTTTTTTGCTGTCCGGCTCTTTCACCGCCAACAAGTGCCCCACACCAAACGCCCGGGCACTGCGCAGGATCGGCAAGGTATCGTCGATAAACAGGCTGCGCGCCGGGTCGAACTGGATGTCGGCTTGCAGGGCATCCCAGAACTGTGGGTTTTCCTTGGCGAAACCATAGTCGTGGGAGCTGATCAATCGCTCGAAATACGGCGCCAGTTCAATGCGTTCCAACTTCAACGACAGCGAATCACGATGGGCGTTGGTGATCAGGATCACGCGCTTGCCGGCCTGTTTGATCGCCGTCAGGAAGGTGTCGGCATCCGGGCGCAGGGCGATCAGGTGGGCGGTTTCCAGTTTGAGTTCGCGCACCGGGATGTTCAGTTCCGCACTCCAGAAGTCCAGGCAATACCATTGCAACTGTCCGGCGTTACGCTCGAACAGAGGCTGCAACTCCATCTCGGCCATGGCCCGGCTCACCCCGTGCAACTCGGCGTAACGCTGGGGCAGGTGCTCCATCCAGAAGTGGTTGTCGTAATGCAGGTCGAGCAGGGTGCCGTCCATGTCCAGCAGGACAGTGTCGATGGCGTGCCAGGGCAAAGAGGGCATGGTGCGGTCTCATGTAAGTAAAGATATCCGACACAGACAATCGGAAAAGCCACGGTATAGTAACCCGATCACGCCAAGGAGCCGCTTATGCGCCAGAAACCCACCGTCCTCGCCCGCGAAATAGTCGCCAGTAGCCGTTTGTTTCGCGTGGAGGAAGTGCAATTGCGCTTTTCCAATGGCGTTGAACGGACCTACGAGCGCCTGGTAGGCCGCGGTGCCGGTTACGGCGCGGTGATGATTGTGGCGATGATCGACGAGGATCATGCGTTGCTGGTTGAGGAGTACTGCGGCGGCACTGATGAATATGAGCTGTCCTTGCCCAAGGGCCTGATCGAGCCGGGTGAAGACGTGCTGGCGGCGGCTGACCGTGAGCTCAAGGAAGAAGCCGGCTACGGCGCACGGCAGCTGGAGCACATTACCGAACTGTCGTTGTCCCCTGGCTACATGAGCCAGAAAATCCAGGTGGTGCTCGCCACCGAACTCTATGAAGAACGCCTGGAAGGCGATGAGCCCGAGCCGATGCGCGTGGAGCGGGTCAACCTGCGCGAGCTGTCGCAGCTTGCGCAAAACGAGCAATTCAGCGAAGGCCGCGCCCTGGCCGCGCTGTACCTGGTACGAGATTTGTTGATTCAGCGTGGAGCGTTTACCCCATGAGCGAACTGTTTTTAGGCCACCCGTATATCGCCCCTGTGATCGAGCTGGCTCGCCAGGCGGGTGAAGTGATCCTGCCGTATTGGCGCGCCGATGTGGCGGTGACCTCCAAGGCCGATGATTCGCCGGTCACGGCGGCCGACCTGGCCGCCCACCATCTGATTCTCGCAGGCCTTACCGCACTGGACCCGAGTATCCCGGTGCTGTCTGAAGAAGACGCCGACATCGACCAGAGCGTACGTGCCGGCTGGCAGCGTTGGTGGCTGGTGGACCCGCTGGATGGCACCAAGGAATTTATCGCCGGCAGCGAAGAGTTCACCGTCAATATTGCCCTGGTCGAACAGGGCCGCGTGGTGTTCGGTGTGGTATCCATGCCCACCAGTGGCCGTTGCTACTTCGGGGGGGCCGGCCTGGGGGCGTGGCGCTCCGATGTGAACGAAGCGCCCAGGCAGATCCAGGTGCGCGAGGCACCGGCAATGGGTGAGGCGTTTACCGTGGTTGCCAGCCGCCGGCATACCAGCCCCGAGCAAGAGCGTTTGCTGGACGGGTTGAGCGAAGGATTGGGTAAGTTGAAGCTGGCGAATATCGGCAGTTCGTTGAAGTTCTGCCTGTTGGCTGAGGGCAGTGCCGATTGCTACCCGCGCCTGGCGCCGACTTCGCAGTGGGATACGGCGGCGGCGCAGGGCGTATTGGAAGGGGCGGGCGGCGAGGTGCTGGAGTTGAGTGGCGAGCCGTTCAGCTATCCGGCGCGGGCATCGTTGTTGAATCCGTTTTTCCTGGCGTTGCCGGCGAAGGCGGCGTGGCGTGAGCGCTTGCTGACCTTGGCCCGCTCTTAATACCTCAGCCGATCTAAATGTGGGAGGGGGCTTGCCCCCTCCCACATTTTTTTGTGTATTGGCTTCTAGCGGTGCAGGACGTATTGGCCAGTGAAGGCTACCGCTTTTTCGTCACTGCCCTCATTCACGATCCACGTGTCCAACGTCAGCCGCGCCCGGCCATAGCGCTTGTAGGTCGCTAAAAAGCGCTTCCACACCTTCTCCTCCGGCGCCGCGCAAAGGGCGGTCGCATCTTGCGTCACCGGCAGTGGATAGCTGATCTGCCCTTCCTGAATCACGATATGCCCGTCTTCAATCCCTTCCACGCGCAGTTGCAGGTGCATCCAGCCCCAACCCGCCAGCACCGCACCGCAATAGAGGCTGCCGCCGAACATGGTGCTCTTGTGGTTGATATTGGCTTGCAGGGGCAGGTGCAGCCGCAGTTGCCCGTCTTGCCAGTCGAGCACCTTGAGGCCCATTTCGCGGGTCAGGGGGATGTCGTGGTGGAGGATGGATTCCAGGTAACGGCTGTCGCGGCTCATGGGGGCCTCTTGATGGGTGGGCAGGGTCATTCGTCGTCAGCGCTTTGGTTGGCGAAGTTCAGGCCGTGTTTGCGCAGTTTGTCGTGCAGGGTCTTGCGCGGTACGCCGAGTGCTTCGGCGAGGCTGCGCATGGAGCTGTGGGGGCGGGTCAGTTCGGCGGCGATCAGGCTTTTTTCGAACTGCTCGACCTGCTCGCTCAAGCCGCCCGGCGTGGAAGTCAGCACGCTGCTGGCGGGACTGTCCGGCGTGTTGTCCAGCGCCAACTCCAGGCCCAAGGCAAAGCGCTCGGCGGCGTTCTGCAATTCGCGCACATTGCCCGGCCAATTGTGGCGTAACAGCAGCGCGCGTTGGCCCGGTTGCAACTCGTGCAACGGTAGGCCGTGGCGGCTGCTGGCTTCGTCGGCGAAGTGCTGGAACAGCATCAGCGCGTCTTCACCGCGCTCGCGCAGTGGCGGAATGCGCAATGGCGCGACGTTGAGGCGGTAATACAAGTCGGCACGGAAGCGGCCCTGGTCGGCGGCCTGGCGCAGGTCTTCCTTGGTGGCGGCGATGATGCGGATATCCAGCGGGATCAGCTGATTACCGCCGAGGCGCTCCACCACACGCTCCTGTAACAGGCGCAGCAGCTTGACCTGCACGTCCAGGCTCATGCTTTCGATTTCATCGAGGAACAACGTGCCGCCATTGGCGAATTCGAACTTGCCGATGCGGCGTTTTTGCGCGCCGGTAAAGGCGCCGGGCTCATGGCCGAACAGTTCACTTTCCACCACCGATTCGGCCAACGCCCCGGCGTTTATCGCCACAAACGGCCCGCTGCGCCGGCTCGACAGGTCGTGCAGCGCGCGGGCCACCACTTCCTTGCCAGCGCCGGTTTCACCGAGGATCAGCACATCGGCACGGGTCGCGGCCAGGGCGCCGATCTGCTCGCGCAGGCGCAGCATTTGCGGGGAGTGCCCGACAAGGCGCGTGCTCAACTGCTGGCGGTCACTGAGGGCCAGGCGCAGGCTGCGGTTGTCGAGTACCAATCGGCGCAGGGCCAGGGCGCGGCGCACGCTGTCGAGCAGGGCGTCGCTGGAGAAGGGTTTCTCGAGGAAGTCATAGGCACCCGCGCGCATGGCCTGCACCGCCAACGGCACGTCGCCGTGGCCGGTGATCAGCAGCACCGGCAGGTCCGGATCCTGGGCGTGCAGATCGGCCAGCAGCTCCAGGCCGTCCATGCCGGGCATGCGGATATCGCTGACCACCACGCCCGGCCAATCCCGCGACAGGCGCGCGGTGAGGCCGTTGGCTTCGCCCAGGGTCAGGACTTTCAGCCCGGCCAGGTCCAGGGTCTGGCACAGGGCCTGACGCAAGTGTGGATCGTCGTCGATCAACACCACCTGAATCTGGTTATCGATACTCATACACTGCGGTCCTCGGACGGTTGCAGACTGACGCCCGGCGAGCCGGCGCGTAATTTCAAGGTTAACAGCGCGCCGCCTTCCTTGTGGTTGGCAAACAGCAGTTCGCCACCAAAGGCACGCATCAGGGTTTCACAGATCGCCAGGCCCAGGCCCAAGCCTTGGGTGCGCGTCTTGGTGGTGTAGAACGGTTCGCTGGCGCGGCCTAACGCTTCCATGCAAAAGCCTGGGCCATTGTCGCGAATGTACAGGTTGACGCCCTGGGCGGTGGTTTCGGCACTCAGCCACAGTTTGCGCGGCGGGCCTTTTTCGGTGAGGGCGTCGAGGGCGTTGGCCAGCAGGTTGCCCAGCACCTGGCGCAAGCGGGTTTCGCCGGCCTGCACCCACAGGGTCGCTTCCGGCAAATCGCGGATCAACTCGACTTCCATCGACCGCCGCCGCTTGGCCAGCAGCGCCAGCGCATCGTCCAGCGCCGGTTGCAGGGCCACGCTTTCCGGGGCATGGCGGTCGCGCCGGGCGAAGGCGCGCAGGTGCGCGATGATCGAGGCCATGCGCCCGGTCAGTTCGCTGATCAGCTTGAGATTGCCCCGGGCATCGCTGGTGCGCTCATGGTCGAGCAGGATCTCGGCGTTTTCCGCATAGCTGCGGATCGCCGCCAGGGGTTGATTGAGTTCGTGGCTGATACTCGCCGACATGGTGCCCAGCGCCGACAGCTTGCCGGCCTGCACCAGGTCATCCTGGGCGCGCACCAGTTCCTGCTGGGCGTGTTCGCGCTCCAGCACTTCCTGTTTGAGGCGTCGGTTCAGGCCTTCCAGATCGCTGGTCCGTTCGACCACACGCATTTCCAGCTCGCGGCGGGCCTTGGCTTCGAAGGCGATACGTTCCAGGTAGTGGCGACGGCGTTGCATCAACAGGCCCAGCAGCAGCATCAACACCAGCAATGTGGCGCCGCCCACGGCGACCACCGTGCGCACCGGGCGGCTGATCAAGGATTGTGGTGCAAGGATCTCCACATTCCAGCCGGTCTCGGCAATGGCGGTGGATTGGCGCAGCCATGCGCTGTTGCTCAGGGTCAGCGGCTGCGGGTCACGTGTGGGGTAGGGCTGGATGGCAATGATGGCCTGGCGCTCTTCGGCGGTCAGCGGCCGCGTGGCACGGAAGCGCCATTGTGGACGCGACGTGAGGATCACCACGCCGTTATGGTCGGTGACCAGCAGTTGCTCGGGCGTGTTGCCCCACAGGCTTTCGGTGTGGTCCAGGTCGACCTTGACCACCAGGACGCCGATTATTTTGTCGCCATCGCGCACGGCGGCGGCGAAGAAATAGCCGCGCTTGGCCGAAGTGGTGCCCAGACCGAAAAACCGCCCCAGGCGCCCGGCCATGGCTTCGCTGAAATAGGGCCGGAACGAGAAGTTGCGCCCGACGAAACTGTCCTGCTTGTCCCAATTGGACGCGGCGAGGGTCTTGCCGGTGGTGTCCATCAAATACATCACTTCCACCCCGGCCTGGGCGGCGACGTCCTTGAGCAGCAGGTTGGCGTTGACCAGATTGGTGCTTACCTGTGGTGCATCCAGCGCCGTGCGCAAGGCCGGCAAGTCGCCGAGAATCTGCGGCAGCACTTCATAGCGATGCAGGGTGCCCAGCAGGTTGGCGACGTACAGGTCGAGGGTCTGGCGGTTTTGCCCGGCCAGTTCGCTGCGATAGTAGCGCTCGGCCAAATGCTCCAGCGGCCACAGCAGCGGTGCCAGGCACAGGGCCAACAGGGCGAGGCTGCGCCAGCGGGGTCTTCGCGGAAGGGGTGGGGTCATGGGAGTCGTGCGCCTGTGGGTACAGGCGCATTATGCCTAGTGCTGCCCGGCAAGACACTCGCGCAGTGCGTCTTGCCACAGCGGCTGAGTGACGTGCCATTGCTGGCGCAGGTGGCTGCAATCGAGGCGTGAGTTAAGCGGGCGCCGCGCGGGCGTCGGGTAGGCGCTGGACGGGATCGCCTCCAGTTCGGCACAGGCACGGCCGCTGGCGCGCAGATGCTCGCCAATCGCTTGGGCAAAACCGAACCACGAGGTTTCACCCTCGGCGGTCAGGTGATAGATGCCCCATTCCCCGGCCTTGCCAGCTTGCCAACGCTCGATCAGGGCGAGCGTACTGTCGGCAATGGTCCCGGCCCACGTCGGCGCGCCGATCTGGTCGGCGACGATGCGCAGGTGGGGTTTCTCCTGCAGCAGGCGCTGCATGGTCAGCAGGAAGTTCTTGCCGTGGTTGGAGTAGACCCAACTGGTGCGCAGGATCAGGTGTGCGCCGCCTACTGCGGCAATCGCCCGCTCACCGGCCAGTTTGCTCTGGCCGTAGACGCCCAGGGGGTTGGGCGTGTCAGCTTCGGCGTAGGGCGCCGGCTTGCTGCCGTCGAACACGTAGTCGGTGGAGTAGTGGATCAACGGGCTGTCCAGGGCCTTGGCTTCCTCGGCGAGAACACCGGGGGCGATGGCGTTGAGGGCGAAGGCGAGGTCCGCTTCGCTTTCAGCTTGATCCACAGCCGTGTGGGCGGCGGCGTTGATGATCAGGTCGGGGCGATGGGCGCGCACCTGCTGGCGAATGTGTTCGGCGTCGGTCAGATCGAGTTGCTCGCGGCCAAGCACAATCAGTTTGCCCAGGCCCTGAAGCTGCGTTTGCAGCGCCTGGGAGACTTGGCCGTGTTGGCCGGTGATCAGGATTTTCATGGGAATAGATCGGCGTCCATCAGCAGTTTTCCAGCCTGGTCCTTGGCGGACAGTTGCGGCGGATCGGTCAGTTCCCAGTCGATTGCGAGTGTCGGGTCGTTCCACAGGATGCTGCGTTCCGCGCTCGGCTGGTAGTAGTCGGTGGTCTTGTACAGGAACTCGGCGGAGTCGCTCAGCACCACAAACCCATGGGCAAACCCTTCCGGCACCCACAGCTGGCGATGGTTCTGCGCCGACAAACGCACGCTGACCCATCGCCCGAAGTTCGGCGAGCTGCGGCGAATGTCCACGGCGACGTCCAGCACTTCACCGGCGGTAACCCGCACCAGTTTGCCCTGGGTGTGCTCCAGTTGGTAATGCAGGCCCCGCAGCACGCCTTTTTGCGAGCGCGAGTGGTTGTCCTGGACAAACTCGCGCTTGAGCCCGGTGGCCGCTGCAAAGGCGCGAGCATTGAAGCTTTCGTAGAAAAAACCACGCTCGTCACCGAACACCTTGGGCTCGATGATCATTACGCCGGGGAGTGAGGTGTCAACGACGTTCACCGGTTGTCTCCCGCCAGGGTGTGCAGGTATTGGCCATAGCCGGTTTTGCCGAAGTATTGGGCGCGTTCGAGCAGATGGTCGCGGTCGATCCAGCCGTTGCTGTAGGCGATTTCTTCGAGGCACGCCACTTTGAGGCCCTGACGGTGTTCGATGGTCTGCACGTACTGTGATGCTTCCAGCAAACTGTCGTGGGTGCCGGTATCCAGCCAGGCGAAACCTCGACCGAAGCGCTCCACCTGCAAGTCACCGCGCTTCAAGTAAGCGTTGTTGACGTCGGTGATTTCCAATTCGCCACGGGCGGAGGGTGTGACGGATTTGGCGATGCTGACCACGTCATTGTCGTAGAAATACAGGCCGGTGACGGCATAGCTTGATTTGGGGGTGATGGGTTTTTCTTCGATGGACAGGGCGCGGCCTTCGCTGTCGAAGTCGATCACGCCGAAGCGCTGCGGATCCTTGACCCAATAACCAAATACCGTGGCACCTTTGCCGCGCTTGACCGCTGCATGTAATTGCTCGCTGAAACGCTGGCCGTGGAAAATGTTATCGCCCAGGATCAGGCACACGGGGTCGTCACCGATGAACTGTTCGCCAATCAGAAAGGCCTGTGCCAAGCCGTCCGGCTGCGGTTGTTCGGCGTAGCTGAAGCTGACGCCAAACTGGCTGCCATCGCCCAGCAGGTTGCGGTATTGCGGTAAGTCCGCCGGGGTGGAAATCACCAGGATTTCTTTGATGCCTGCCAGCATCAGCACCGAGATCGGGTAGTAGATCATCGGCTTGTCATACACCGGTAGCAGTTGCTTGGACACGCCCAGGGTGATGGGGTGCAAGCGGGTGCCGGAGCCACCGGCCAATACGATTCCTTTCATCATGCAATCAGATCCCTCGTGTCGGTATTGCCTAAGCGTTCACCCTGATAACTGCCGTCCTGAACCCTGCGGCACCATTCCAGGTTATCGAGGTACCACTGCACGGTTTTGCGCAGCCCGGTTTCAAAGGTCTCTTTGGGTACCCAGCCCAGTTCGCGTTCGATCTTGCCGGCATCGATTGCGTAGCGTTGGTCGTGCCCTGGACGGTCCTTCACGAACGTGATCAGGTCGGTGTATGTCTCCACCCCGTGGGGATGCTGCGGGGCCAATTCCTCCAGCAGGGTGCAGATGCTGCGGACCACATCGATATTCTTCTGCTCGTTGTGGCCGCCGATGTTGTAGGTCTCGCCGACCACGCCTTGTGTCACGACGGTGAGCAATGCCCTGGCATGGTCTTCGACAAACAACCAGTCGCGCACCTGCAAACCATCACCATAGACCGGCAATGGCTTGCCTGCGAGGGCGTTGAGGATGACCAGCGGGATCAACTTCTCGGGGAAATGGAAGGGGCCGTAGTTGTTGGAGCAGTTGGTCAGCAGCACGGGCAGGCCGTACGTGCGTTGCCAGGCGCGGACCAAGTGGTCGGACGCGGCTTTGCTGGCCGAGTAGGGCGAGCTGGGCGCGTAAGGCGTGGTTTCGCTGAACAAGTCGTCCACGCCGTGGAGGTCGCCGTAGACTTCGTCGGTGGAAATATGGTGGAAGCGAAACGCACGTTTTTCTGGCTCGGCGAGTGTTTGCCAATAGCCACGGGCGGCCTCCAGCAGGCTGTAAGTGCCGACGATATTGGTCTGGATAAAATCCGACGGGCCGTCAATCGAACGGTCTACATGGGATTCGGCGGCCAGGTGCATGATCGCGTGGGGTTCGAAGCGTGCGAGCACGGCGCTGACGGCGGCCTGGTCGATAATATCGGCCTTAACGAACTCATACCGGCTATTGGACGCGATGCTGGTCAGCGATTCCAGGTTGCCGGCGTAGGTGAGCTTGTCGAGGTTGAGCACCTCGTGCTCGGTGTGCTGAATCAAGTGACGTATCAAGGCAGAACCAATAAAACCGGCGCCACCGGTAATGAGAATGCGCATGTCGGGGGCCCTTTCCTTAGACGGACGTTTAGCGAGTGCAGCATAGCCTGTGTTGTGGTGCTGGGCAGGACGGCATGTGTGTGGGGGTTGCGTAAACCCCCTGAAAAATGGCGATATACACCTCTAAAAATTCGAGGTCATCCCCCCATGCTGCTCGCCACGTTGATCCATCGCGCCAGTCTGCCCTGCCCCCAAGTAGGTGCCGATCAGGCGGCTCAACTTCTCATGCAGCATTACGGGCTTGCTGGCACGTTGCAGTCACTGGGCAGCCAGCAAGACCTCAATTACAAAGTCGACAGCACCCGCGGCCGGTTTGTTCTGAAAATCTGCCGGGGCGACTACGCCGCGGTTGAGCTGCAGGCCCAGCACGCGGCCCTCAACACCCTGCAGGCCGTGCGTGTGCCCAAGGTCATCAAGGCCCTGAGCGGTGAAGAGCTTTTGAGCGTGACGGTCGATGGCCAGCCCCTGCACCTGCGGCTGCTGGATTATATCGACGGCCAGCCGTTGACCCATCTGCCGCATTTGGGGCGCGACGTGATCGCAGGCTTTGGCGACCTGTGCGGGCGCATGAGCCTCGCGCTGGCTGATTTCTCGCACGCTGGACTGGACCGTACCCTGCAATGGGACCCGCGCCATGCTCGGGAACTGATCCCCCATCTGTTGGCCACCCTGGAAAACCTGCCCCACCGCGCCGTACTGGAACAGGTGGCCGAGCAGGTTGAACAGCGCATTCGCCCCCTGGCCGACCGCCTGCCCAGGCAAGCGGTGCACATGGACATCACCGATGACAACGTGGTCTGGCAGCGCGATGCGCAACGGCGCTGGCAACTGCAAGGCGTCATCGATTTCGGCGACCTGGTGAACACCTGGCGGGTTGCCGACCTGTCGGTGACCTGCGCGGCCCTGTTGCACCATGCCGAGGGCGACCCTTTTGCCATCCTGCCGGCGGTCCAGGCCTGCCACGCCGTGACCCCGCTGCAGCGCGAGGAATTGCAGGCATTGTGGCCGCTGATCGTCGCCCGTGCGGCAGTGTTGGTATTAAGCAGCGAACAGCAGCAACGCCTGGAACCGGACAACACTTATCTATTGAAAAACGCCGAGCACGAGTGGGAAATTTTCCATGTGGCGACGTCGGTGCCGTTTGAACTGATGGAGGCTGCGATTCTCAGTAGTGTCGGTGAGACGCTGCCGTCGGTTGCCAGCCAGGACTTCGCGCCGTTGCTGCCGGGCCTGGTGGGGCGTGAGTTCGCGCTGATCGACCTGGGCGTGCTCAGCCCGCATTTCGAAGCCGGCAACTGGGAACTGCCGGGCATTGATCGGCATCTGCTGGATCAGGCGGCAACCGTACATGGGCTGGCGGCAAGTCGTTATGGCCAATATCGGCTGTCGCGTACCTGCCCGGACAGTGCCGCCGAACCGCACACTTTTCCCCTCCACGTAGAGCTGCATTTGCCCCATGGCACGGTGTTGGAGGCGCCTTTCGCCGGAACGCTGCATCAGGACGCCGACGGCCTTGTGAGCGTGCAAGGGGTTGAGCTGAGCGTGCGGTTGTGGGGCGTGAACACGAGGTTGAAGCCCGGTTCATTGCTGGTGAAGGGGCAGGTCCTCGGTGAGGTCCATGGGCCGCTGACCGTGCAACTGTGTCGTGCCGACCTCGAACCGCCGCTGTTTTGCACACCGTCCCGTGCCTTGGCCTGGCAAGCGTTGTGTCCATCACCTGCGGCATTACTGGGACTGGCCTGCGATGCCGAGCCGGAGCTCGACCCCCACGCGCTGCTGGCCCGTCGGGACGCCAGTTTCGCCCGTTCGCAGAAACACTATTACGTCGACCCGCCACGCATCGAGCGCGGCTGGCGCAACCACCTGATCGATATGCAAGGCCGTTCCTACCTGGACATGCTCAATAATGTCGCCGTGCTGGGTCACGGCCACCCGCGCATGGCGGCGGTGGCGGCGCGGCAATGGTCGCTGCTCAATACCAACTCGCGGTTTCACTATGCGGCCATTGCCGAGTTTTCCGAGCGCTTGCTGGCGCTGGCGCCGGAGGGTATGGATCGGGTGTTCCTGGTCAACAGCGGCACCGAGGCCAACGACCTGGCCATCCGCCTGGCCTGGGCCTACAGCGGTGGGCGCGACATGCTCAGTGTGCTGGAGGCCTATCACGGCTGGTCGGTGGCGGCGGATGCGGTGTCCACCTCGATTGCCGACAACCCCCAGGCCCTGAGCAGCCGCCCGGAGTGGGTCCACCCGGTCACCGCGCCGAACACCTATCGCGGTGAATTCCGCGGGCAGGACAGTGCGCCGGACTACGTACGAAGCGTGGAACATAACCTGGCGAAAATCGCTGCGAGCAAGCGCCAATTGGCCGGGTTTATCTGTGAGCCGGTGTATGGCAACGCCGGCGGCATCTCCCTGCCGCCGGGTTACTTGCAGCAGGTGTACGGGTTGGTGCGTGCCCAGGGCGGCGTGTGCATCGCCGATGAAGTGCAGGTCGGCTACGGCCGCATGGGGCATTTCTTCTGGGGCTTCGAAGAGCAGGGCGTGGTGCCCGACATCATCACCATGGCCAAAGGCATGGGCAACGGCCAGCCACTCGGCGCGGTGATCACCCGTCGCGAGATCGCCGAGGCATTGGAGGCCGAGGGGTATTTCTTCTCATCGTCGGGGGGCAGCCCGGTGAGTTGCCGGATCGGCATGGCGGTGCTGGATGTGATGGAAGAAGAAAAATTGTGGGAAAACGCCCAAGTGGTTGGCGGGCATTTCAAGGCGCGGTTGGAAGCACTGATCGACCGTCATCCTCTGGTGGGCGCGGTTCACGGTTCCGGTTTCTATCTGGGCCTGGAGTTGGTGCGTGACCGGCAAACCCTGGAGCCCGCCACCGAAGAGACCACCCTGTTGTGTGATCGATTGCGGGAATTGGGGATTTTCATGCAGCCGACTGGCGATTATTTGAACATCCTCAAGATCAAGCCGCCGATGGTGACGTCCAGGCGCAGCGTGGACTTCTTTGTCGACATGCTGTCGAAGGTGCTGGATGAGCAATTGTAAATAATCGATTGTTATCGGCAATTGACTGTCACATTTATCAGTTAGCCTGTTTGTTCGCTTTTAAAGCCGATTTTTATCCGTTATAAAGTCGGCCTTTACCCCATTCGGAGTCCTGATCGCCATGACCACCCTGCACAGCACGCCCCGCGCCGATGGCTTCCACATGCCCGCCGAATGGGCGCCACAAACCCAAACCTGGATGGTGTGGCCCGAGCGCCCGGACAACTGGCGCCTGGGCGGCAAGCCCGCGCAGGCCGCTCACGTGGCCGTGGCTAAGGCCATCGCCCGTTTTGAGCCGGTGACCGTGGCGGTTTCTGCCGGCCAGTACGAAAATGCCCGTGCCCGTCTGGACGTGCCGAATATTCGGGTGGTGGAAATGTCCAGCGATGACGCCTGGGTGCGTGATACCGGGCCGACGTTCGTGATCAACGACCGTGGCGAAGTGCGCGGCGTGAACTGGGATTTCAACGCGTGGGGCGGCTTTGACGGTGGCCTGTACTCGCCGTGGAACCGCGACTCGCAGGTGGGCGGCAAGATCCTCGAAATCGAGCGCGCGCCGCGTTACCGCACAGAGGGCTTCGTGCTGGAAGGCGGCTCGATCCACGTCGACGGCGAAGGCACCCTGATCACCACCGAGGAATGCCTGCTCAACCGCAACCGTAATCCGCACCTCGACCGTGCCGAGATCGAAGCGGTACTCAGCGCCAACCTGGCTGTGGATAAGATCATCTGGCTGCCAGACGGCCTCTTCAACGACGAAACCGATGGCCATGTGGATAACTTCTGCTGCTACGTGCGCCCGGGCGAAGTGTTACTGGCCTGGACCGACGACCCGCAAGACCCGAACTACGCGCGTTGCCACGCCGCCATGGCCGTCCTGCAAAGCAGCACCGACGCCCAGGGGCGCTCGTTCACAGTGCATAAAATGCCGATCCCGGGGCCGTTGTATGCCACTGAGGAAGAGTGCGCCGGGGTCGACCCGGTGGACGGCACACAGGAACGTAATCCGACCGTGCGGTTGGCGGGTTCCTACGTCAACTTCCTGATCGTCAACGGCGGCATCATCGCGCCAAGTTTCGACGACCCGCTGGACAGTGAAGCCAAGGCCATCTTGCAGAACCTGTTCCCGCAGCACGAAGTGGTGATGGTGCCGGGCCGTGAACTGTTACTGGGTGGCGGGAATATCCACTGCCTGACCCAACAACAGCCGGCTCCGCATAAAAACTGAGTGCAGTTGTAACAACGCCTTTTCTGCGAACGGGCGCTACTCAGTCTGAGCATTTACAGCGAGCCCACGGCCCAACACGGTCGTGGGCTTTTTTGTGTCCGACCACCTATAAATACGCGACATTGGCATAGCTCTTGTATCGGTGTTGCCCCAGTGGCCCAGGGTGATGACCGCATAGTTCTGTCATAAACCTTGAGTAAGTTAGCCGCTCACGCAGTAGGAGAGAGCGCTGAAATGAATGCCAATATCAACCCGATGTACACGCGCACCTTCCACCCTTCGCGGGTCGACAGTGACGCGATCCATTCGCTGGGGCTCTGGTTGAAGGAAAACGGCTCGCGACAGGTCAGGCAGCAGCCGGATTTGCGCAGTGTGATGAATGAGCGCTACCCGGTGGGGTTGTTCAGCGAGGATGAAATGCACGCGTTGTGCGAGTTGATGAGTAACTGAAAAAATATCGTTGACCCCGTAGCAGTTGCCTCGCTTGCGCTCGACAGCTGTTACGGGATTGGTGTTTTTGTATCGGGTTAGAAACTGTAGGTCCCCGTCACCACCAGATTACGCGGCTCGCCCGGCTGAATTTGCGCCACGCTGGTCGCCGATTCGTAGTAGTTTTTGTCGGCAATGTTGTTCAGCGCCGCGCGTACGTCCCATTCTTTCTGCCGGAACCCGACCAACGCGTCCCAACGGCCATAACCCGGCAGCACCACGGTGTTGAGGCTGTCGGCGTAACGGTCGCCGACCAACGTCAAACCGGTCTCCGCGTACCAGCCCATCTCCGGTTTCCAGGTGAGGAACAGGCTGCCGTTGCGCTTGGCCACGTCGCTGACGCGCTTGCCTTCAAAGCCATTGTTGTCCTTCTCGACCTTGGCATCCTGCAGGCCGATGCCGCCGCGTACATACCAGTTGCCGACGATCTTACCGGTGGCCGTCAGCTCCACGCCGCGTGAACGCTGCAGGCCGCTGAGCAGGGTGATG
This sequence comes from Pseudomonas sp. B14(2022), assembly GCF_012030485.1. Taxonomy (NCBI): domain Bacteria; kingdom Pseudomonadati; phylum Pseudomonadota; class Gammaproteobacteria; order Pseudomonadales; family Pseudomonadaceae; genus Pseudomonas; species Pseudomonas sp. B14(2022). Next base: position 60,461 of record NZ_JAAUVM010000010.1, on the reverse strand, counting down.
GTGCGGTCCAGCGGGTCGCTTGTGCGGCGGTTGTAGAGTTCCAGTTCGTACACCGCCAGGGTGGTGCTCAGGCGGTCGTCGAGCCAGTCGCTTTTCACGCCGATTTCTTTTTGCTTGGTCAGTTCGGGGCTTAGGTCGTTGACGCTGCCGGCGGCGTTCGGGGTAATACCGATCAGGCCGCCACCGGCCGGGGAGAAGGTCTTGCTCCACGAGGCATAGAACGAGTGGTGTTCCAGGGGCGTCCACACCAGGCCAAAGCGCGGGCTGGTGCTGTGGCTTTTGACGTCTTGCCGGGTATTGAGCAGTTTGTTTTTGGTGTCCACTTCGAAACGGTCGTAACGCAAGCCGGCCAGCACTTGCCACTGATCGTTCAGGCGCAGTTGGTCTTGCACATACAGGGCGCGGCTTTCGACTTCGGTGTGGTTGTTACTCGATACGCTCATGCGCCCGGTGTGGCTCAGATTACGGTTGGGCTGGTTGAGGTCCAGAGTTGGCACGGCCGAGACGGGGGCGGTGTACAGTTTTGGATCGCGGCGCTGGCTGCCCAGCTCAAGGCCGGTGAGCAGGCGGTGTTCGAGGCCGAAGGTGCTGAAACCTCCCTCCAACTCGACGTTGTTGAAGACGTTGAGGGTAGTCAGGTCTTGTTGCCAGCGTTGGCGCGTCACCCGATTGGTCGAGGCAACGTAGGCGGTCTGGTAGGTATTGTCGAAATCGCTGTCGAGCTTGAACACGCCCAAGGTCTGGCGCAGTTGCCAGTTGTCGTTGAGTTCGTAGGCCAGCTTGGAGCGCAGGGACTGGGACTTGTCGTCGATGTAATCGCGGTTGTCACCGTAGGTGGTGCTGCGACTGACGTCGGCGGGGCGGCCGTTGACGCCGGGGATGCCGCGATCGGGCGTGCGGTTGTAGCGGCTGTATTCGTATTGCACCAGCCAGTTCAGATCCGGTGTGAGCTGCCAGCTCATGGACGGCGCGAACAGTTGGCGGTTGCCACTGACGCCGTCGCGGAAGCTGTTGTTGTCCTGGTTGCCCATGTTCAGGCGCAGGCTGATGTTATCGCTGGGGTCGGTGCTCAGGTCGGCATACACACTGCGCAAATCATTGCTGCCGCCCTGGGCTTCGATGCTCGACTTATGCCCGGCCGTTGGCAGTTTGCTCACGCGATTGACGATCCCTCCCTGGCCGCCTCGCCCGTAAAGCACCGCTGCCGGGCCTTTGAGCACTTCGATACGCTCGATGTTGTGCAGGTCGCGTACGTACTGGCTGTCGTCGCGAATGCCATCCAGGTAGAAGTCGTTGCTCGCGTCGAAGCCACGGATGCGCAAACTGTCGAAGCGCGTATCGGCACCGCTGCTCACATTGGGGATGCCGCTCAAGGCCTGGCCCAGGTCGTTGGTGCCGTAGGAGCGCAGGCTTTCGGTCTTCACCGAGTCGATGGCCTGGGGCACATAACGCACGGGGGTAGCGGTGCGAGTAGCGGTGCTGGTTTCCTTGACGCGCGGGTCGTCTTCGTCAGCTTCGGCGCTGATCGAGGTTTCGGGCAAGGTTGTGGCCGCACAGGCAAAACCGGCAGACAGCAGAACAGAAAGCCCAAGGGTCATGGGCGTCAGGCGAAGGGCAGGCATGGTGAAATGCATCCAAAGTGTTTGGCAGGAAAAGCGCGCTAATGGTAATGCTTTGCATTTGCGCGCGTTATCTATTACCAAACGTATCGACTTTGAAATGTGTTACTAGATGTGTTTTCGGGGTCGCTGAAGACAGAATTTGGTCGTTTTCAGAAAGGCCGTAGGCCGTTGCTTAGAATTATTTCGCCTAAATACAGACGATTCACGAAATTGACACATAGTTCAACGCGCGACTAGGATTGCGTCCAACGCCTGTGGCTAACCGCCATGACTCATCCAATAAGAAAAGGCCCGCGGCATGTTCACTCGTCCGCGGGCCTTCTTTTTTCGGAAAAAGTCGATACCAGAAAAGCGACATGGAGCCTGGTGTCATAGCGCGTACTCAACCCGTAATAAGGAATACAAAAAAATGTTGAAGCAACGGATGAGTCTGATCGCTCTGGGGATTTTGAGCGCATCGACCGCAATGGCAAACGACCAGGAGCAATCCAAAGGTTTCGTTGAAGACAGCCACCTGAACATCGCAGCCCGTAACGCCTACATCAGCCGTGACTACAAAAACGGTCAGCAAGACAAAGCCGAATGGGGCCAAGGCTTCATCGGCAAGTTCGAGTCCGGCTTCACCCAAGGCACCGTCGGTGTGGGTGTGGACGTGATCGGCCAATATGCTATCCGTCTGGACGGTGGCCAAGGTCGCGCCGGCGCGGGCGGTATCGACTTCTTCAAACAAGGTAATGGCACTACTAACCCCGATGGCACGGCAAACCCAGGCTCAGCACCACACGACCTTGCCAAAGGTGGCGCAGCCGTCAAGTTCCGCGTCTCCAACACTGTGCTCAAGTACGGTGATCAGTTCCCTAACGTTCCGGTCCTGGCCTACGACAACTCCCGTCTGCTGTCCGAAACGTTCACGGGTACGTCGATCGTCTCCAAAGAGATCGCCGGCCTGCAACTCGACGCCGGTCACTTCACCAAGGAAGCTCGCAAGAGCGCCGAAGGCACCGACAGCGGCCGTCTGAAAAGCATCGACTACGTCGGTGGTAGCTACAAATTTACTGAAAGCCTGTCGGCCGCGCTGTACGCCTCCGACATGCAAGACGTGCTGAAGAAGCAATACGTCAACGTCAACTACGTACTGGCCCTGCCAGAGAAACAGTCGCTGACCTTTGACTTCAACGGCTACAAAACCAAGCTGGACAAGAGCTTCGCCCTGGAAAACCAACGCAGCGAAGACGCTCGCGACAACAAGATCTGGAGCCTGGGCGCCACATGGGCTGTGGGCCCGCACAGCTTCACCGTCGCTCACCAGCGCAGTACTGGCGACACCGGCTACCTGTACGGCGGCTACCGCAACGCTGGTAGCATCGGCGACGGCGGCAACACCATCCTGCTGGCCAACTCCTACTGGTCCGACTTCAACGGCAAGGACGAGCGCTCCTGGCAAGCCGGCTACGGTCTGGACTTCAGCACCTTCGGTGTACCTGGCCTGACCTACAACGTGGCCTACGTGCGCGGTACCAACATTGACGACGGCAGTGGCCGTGGCAATGGCACCGAGCGTGAAATCTTCAACCAGTTCAAATACGTCGTGCAGAGCGGCCCGGCCAAAGACCTGAGCCTGCGTGCGCGTGCATCCTGGTTGCGCGTTTCCAGCAATGCCGACAAGTACAACGTAGGCGGTAACGAAATCCGTCTGTTCGCCGACTACCCGATCAACGTTTTCTAACTGATCGCACGTCGCGCCTGATTCCAGGCGATAAAAAACCCCGACTGGTTCGGGGTTTTTTTATGGGCGCGCATCAGTCCTGGCGGCTCTGCAAAATCTTGCGCGCCAACGCTGCATTCTTGTAGTCGAGCATCAAGGACAACCCCTCATAGGGTTCGATCTTTTTATTGTCGATACACAGCTGTGCCATCAGCAGCAGCACCTGGCGTTTCTTCTTGTTGATCCGCACGCAGGGTACGCCGAACGCCGTCTTGCGCGTTGCGGGTAATGGCGCCTCGGGCGTCAGTTGGACGGTTACCCAGATGCCCTGGACAAACTGCAACGTGATCTCCTCGATATGTTCGATGGGCAGCGGTTGCGCCAGGTTATTGAACACAAAATGCTCCGGCGTCAGGCGCAACGCGGTCTGCGGCGCACGCTTGAATCGACGGATGCCCAGCCATAGCAGGCCCAGCCCAATAATGCCGAGACACGCGCCTGCACTGACTGCCGACAGCGGTGTGCCTTTCAAACGCTCCGGGGCGAGCCAGACTCGACTCAGGATAAACAGCGCAGCCAGCACAAAGGGCAGGCTCGACACGGCCATCAGTACCCCGCGCCACTGGCCGCCTTCATGCAAGCTACGCTCACCCTCGGCCGAAGCGGCCAAGGTTTCCAGCAGATGGGTGTGTGCGGTGTTCTCCGACACGGCCACGTCCATCACATCCCGAGACAGTCGCTCGCGCAGTGCCTGGGGTGCGCTGAAATAGGCGTCCATCTGCGCATTCGCTAAGCCGCGATCCACCGCGCGGGTGGCACCGCGCAGGGTATCGTCCAGTGGCACGTCGAGCGCCTGCAGACGTTCGCCATTGGAGGGGTGGGAGTCGGTGGGATGCGGTTGATGAATCTCCAGGGCTTCGGGTGATGGTTGCAATTCACACTCACGCAAGCGCGCGAACACGGCGTCGGGCAGGTCTGTAGCCGAGCCTGCTTCACACACTGCTAACAAGGCATCCTCAACGTGCGTCTGCAACACCGACACCCGCAACAACGCTGACGCCGCCGCAGCAGGGCCCGCCAACTGCGCGCCGGCAGCGTCCGCCAGCAATTCGCGCTCACGGCTCCAGTGGTTCACCGCGTCATCAAAGCGCTGCATGAAAAACACACCGAACATGAACGACGGCCGCATCAGCCGTCCCTGGATAAAATCGCTGGCCAGCATCGTATTCAACAGCGCTTCCAGGCTGCGATTAACCCCATCGTAGATCGGCAAAAAGCGCAGGCTGTATTCCGTGTCCTGCCCCACAAAGTGCGCCAGCTCATGGCCGATCACCGCGCTGATTTCTTCACGGCTCAGCAGGCCCAGATACAGCAGCGGCACATGCAAGGTGCGCCCCTGCAGCGAAGTATTCGCCGGTTGCACAGTGGCCGCGCTGGACGTCACGTAAAAGCCCTGGGCCAGGCTCACCACGATGTGGTCCGGTGGCAGCGCGCCGAGCCTACCCGCCAACTTGTCCACATGGCGCCACAACCCTGGAGCCTGCGCGGGCGTCACCAGCTGGCCGAACATCTCCAGCGGCTCAGGCTTGAACATCCCCAGCATAGGGCGCAGCTGTCTAAGCAACGACCAGATCGAATACAGACAAAACGCCGCGACCACCCCCAGCACCGCCATCAGCTTGACTTCGCCACTGCCCAGCCGGCCGATATGCCACATCGCCAAGCCTTCGAAACTTAACGCCAACGCGACGGCCGCCGCCACCGCCACCACATGGCCCACCAGCACGTAGGGCAACAGGCGGCTGCCCAGGGAGAACACCTGCAATAACCTCTCCCGTGACTGCCGTGCCCGCCGCCCCGCCCAGTACGTACCCGCCAACGCAGCCACACCAATCAACGCCGCCAACAGACCCAAGCCCATCACCCACGGCGCCAGGGCCCGCATCGCACGGTTCACGCGGTGTACGGAGGGTAGTTCAGCTTCGATTTTTTCCAGACGCGAGAGGGCTTCCGCAACGCTGATGACGCCATCAGGCAGGTCGACACTACTCGCGGGCTGTCTGGCTGTCAGCGCTTGCAACGGGGGCTTGGCTTTATCAAGGTTGAGGTGGTAATCGATCAACGCTGTGGTTGCGTCCTCACCACGCTGACGCTCCCAGCCGCCGAGGGTGGCCAGCAGCAGCGGGAAAATCACCAGCAGACAGATCAGTTTCAGAGCGTTCATGGGAGTCCGTTCACGACGCGGGGGTGTTCAGGTTTATACCGAAAAAAACGCCCCAGGCCGAGGCGCGCTTCTGTGGGAGCTGGAGCGGCCCAGGGTATCTACACCACTCTTAAATGCGAGCACACAACTCTGTGGTAAGCGGGCTTGCCCCGCGCCGGGCTGCGCAGCAGCCCCAATAAAGACACTGAGATTTTGCTGTTAAAACTAAGCGCCTGGTTTTGGGGCCGCTTCACAGCCCTACTTACAGCCCGGTATTCCCAGGCGACTCCAACACCTTCACCACATCATCAATCACCGCCTTGCTCATCTCCTGCAAATAATGCGACGCCCAGGCATAACGATCCGTCTCCTTGGTCATCGCTGCATCTTCGGCGAGCAGCTTGGCAGCGTGGAGCAAGTCGGAAACGTGATGTAAGGCTTCATGCAGGGAAACACCGCTGTTGACGCGGAACAGAGGTTGGTCGGAGTGAAAGGAGAACGGGGTGACGCCGAGGGTGGTTAACGCAGAGGGATTTGGAGCGGTCATCGGTAAAACTCCCATATCGAGTGAGAGCTACCACATTCGTTATCAGGCGAATTGGGTGGCAGCTGTGCGCAGGCTGATAAACCGGAGATACAGGAACCCGGCAGACCCGGAGGTCTCCCACGCACAGCCGCCATTGCACGAATTTTCAGGCGAAAAAAAACGCCTTCAAAATCGGGTGTTGGGGGCGCTAGGTGCGCCTGCATCTTGCCGGGTTATCAGGCCCGATCGCTGAATTGGCAGCGACGGGGGGAGGTTAGCGTGGTGAGAGGTGAGGAGCAATCGGGAAAATGGATTGGTTGATTTTTCAGCTCGTCTTGAAATGTTGCGGTCGGGCGTTGATGCCATTATTTGTTTTATGGATACGCCGTAATTATTGCCAATACATAATTCAGCATAAAGGACGAAATCTGGAGTTTTGGCGCGAAAGGTGTGATTCAACAGGTAGGGAGGTGAGGCCGGAAGGGGCTGATCGAGGATGAGTGTCCCAGAAAAAACAAAGCCGCTGCATTGCTGCAGGGACTTCGTCTTATATGGTGCGGCACCAGGAGTCGAACTATACAAAAAATGGTAATTATCTCAGTAGCTTGTGTTCGTGCTGAGCTCCTATTTACCCCTATTTCTATCCTTAAGCAGTTGGTGCTCACTGAATTGCCTTGGATTTTCTACACACCTTGCAAGCTCATTTGGACTGCTCCCCGTATCCTAGATATCTTCAACCCATGCAACCCACGATTTTACTAACTGATAAAACGGCCCATCCCATAATCGTGGCATGTCCGCGCTTTCTGATTGATCTTATTATTTGATTTTCGTTCTAATCGGATTGCGCCCGGTAATAGGGAGCACTTCGTTTGTACGGAGGTAATGCATAGTATGCTAGATAAAGGTATCAATAGGGAGTACGTGTTATTTGGAGTTCGATAGTTGTACTTTTTTGGCTTGAGTTGAATTGGATTTGTATATTGGGGATAACCTGGAAGCGCCATAAATATTATGCGTGCGAGTGAAAGAGTGGTGATGACGTCCACAGTTGCCGGCTTATCTGGATCGGTGCAGAATTCTAGCTTTATATTGATTTCAAGGCAGGTTATACTTAAGTTTCGATATTGTGGATAATTAATATTTTCCAGAGCAGTCGGGGAGTGCTGAAAATGCCAAGAGTGCTGAAAATATTTTGTTTTCGTGTCTGCTGCAGATATGCTTTATTATTGGGGTGTGTGCGTTGGTTAAATGTATGAAAGCGGTGTTTAAATATGGGTGAGAAAGAGATTAAAACGACGGTTTTAGACAAGCTTTTGAAAACAGGGCAGATTGATTTTTCGTCCCTTGTTTTTAGTGAGATGAACTTGGCAAGAAAAGCTCGCAGGGTAGATCTTGGTTATATTCGGAATCAAGAGATGGTCGCAATTGAAATTAAGAGCGAAAAAGATTCGTTATTTCGATTGGAGGGACAGCTCGAAGAGTACAGAAAATACTTCGATCGCGTCATTGTTGCCGTTGCTGGGAAGTACGTTGAAGGGGTCCTCGCTATCGCTGATGATGATGTGGCGGTTTGGGAGGTAACCTCGGACGGGTTAAAGGTGATTCGCAAGGGGCGGCTGATTAAAAATATATCTAAGCAAAATTACCTTGAGCTTATGACGAAGAGAGAGGTCTCCCTTCTAGCTAGGCGGATCGGCATAATTCCTTCCGACCTTGCAATGTATGAGCTGAAAATGGAAGTCTCAAGTAGGTTGAATAAGATTTCTAAATCTGACGTGAAAGACATACTTCTAGACGGGATTTCTAAGAGATTTAGCATGCCGTCAAATAGGTTCTTGGCTAAGGTCTGTGCTTTCGGCAGCGTCAGACCATCCGATGTGATTTTGTTGAGTCCATATTTGAAACGTGTAGTCGAGGTAGCATGAGAGAGTGGTCAATCCACCCACTCTTCATCGGTGTTAATTATATCCCCAATAGCATTGTAATGAAGCTGGTTGAAAAGATGGATGTTGATGCGAACTGCGGTTGATTTTTGAGCGCTGTAAATTCCGAACTCATTATTTTCAGAGGTTATTTCAATCTGTTGGGTGCCCCAAAGGCGTAGCTCTGGAATCCAATATTCATCACTGATGATTTCCTTTGCAATGTCTATATAGGCAGTCGTGCGTTTGGCTTTGGAGTCTGGCGCGTTATCGTCAACTTCTCGTCTGACGAATTTCCAATCTTTTTTTAATGGGTAATCAATTCTAGGAGGAGGAACTCCCGAACCACCATCTTGTTTCTCTGCACGTGCACTTCCTCTGTCGGAATAAACGACAGGATTGAAGATTCCTTTTTCTGCTATTGTGTTAAACAGAATTCTCTCGTATATAGAGTTCGTTCCTCGATGTTGCCCTGCAAAACCTGAAGGGAAAGAGGACGCGCTTATTGATATCGTAACATTTGCAATCTGGCGTTTTGCTTCTATCATCAGCCTTTCTAAAAGCGGAATCCTCTCGTGGAAATTTACGTCGATCCCACCTAGATCGTAAATAATAAGAACATTTTCCGCTTTAGTAACATTGAGAGCGGTAACCAAGCGTTGATGCTTCTCAATATTTAGCTCGTTTGGACAGATCCTCAAGACTAATCCTCTGTCAAGGGATGACAGCTTGTTAATCTGGCCCTCAATATCTTGTAGGCTTTCATGTCGAAGGCAAGGGATCGCATTTTTTTGGCTTTTTATGAAACTGTACCAATTGTCATAACTGTTACTAGGGTCTAAAAGCTGCACTAATTCTTGATACACGGGTTTTTCTGGATATTTTCCTGTGAACAGGAATACTTTATTTTCGGAAAGAAATTTTTCGTCGATATCTGAGATCCAAGGACGGTTTCCTATGGACTCCTCAATTTTCTTGAGTGAGTTTTCCAGGCGGTGAGCACTAACCCATCCTCTCAGGGAAAAGAGCGGAAGTAATTCATCTTTGTCTTTGTCGGGGAGTTGTGCAATCGCCGTCATTTCAGCAAGACTTATTGCTAAGATCGGTATGTATTCCCAATTTGGAAATGTATCTTGCATAAACTATTTTTTCCCCGTCCTGATTTTTATTGCGGCGAGCGATACTTGGGCGAGCTCAGCGATTTTTTTATATCGATCATCTGGTTTTAGCGCACCATGCATAATTAGCGCTTCTTGGATAAGCGAGGCAGGCATTATAATATCTGCCGCTAATCTATTGGCTTCTCTTTCCAGATCGTCCGAGAGTCTTGAGCGATAAAGTACATCATCTGTGATGCCGCCAGCGAGACGTTCACGATGTAGCAAAAAATGCGCGATTTCATGGGCAATAGTAAATCGTTGCCTTTCTTTAACATCGTGGCGATTAACCTTGATCGTAATAACTCCCTCGGTCTCCCTTATTTCTCCTGAAATTGAACCTGGCATAGTAGATTTAAGGATGGTTAATCCGAGATCCTTGGCGATTGCTCCGACCGCCACTGGCAGATTAGTTTGATGCGAAGATATGACGGTTCTTTGATGATCGCTCAAAGAGTTCCATTCTGGCGAAGTTCTCAATTTGACCGCTCCTCATCTGCAACTTCATCCGGCATTGAAGTATCTCGATATACAATATTTTCCACAGCATTTTGAATTAATCTGTCGAATCGGTTTTCTTCGATTAGCTTAATTATATTCTCTTCTGTTGCTCTCGGAATTTCTTCTTTGGCGACTATTTTTACAGTTTCTTTGGCGGTTTTTCGAGCGTCTTTAATAGCTTCGTTCTTGATATTGCGATACCCAAGTATTGCTAGTATCGCAATAAGTACTCCAAGTACAGTGATGATTACTGACACGGCGGATAATAAAAGCGTTGCCACGTTGTTATCGTCAGGTTTTCTTAATTCTGATACTTCTTTCTCTAGATTTTTTATTTTTTCAGCTTGGAGTTTTACTTCCAGTGCGAGATCTCGTGTGCTGGAATCCGCTTTGGGACTCATCGACTGGACGATCTCCTGAATAAGAAGATAGTCTTTCAGGTTGTTGTGATTTGTCAGACTTAACTCTTCTTGACTTTGTTCTTTTGTTTCGGTGTTGGATGTTTCTGCAAGAGTCTTGATGGCATAAAGACTCATAATTAAAGCCAGAATCATTGTGGCTAACGTTGTTGTTAAGCGTATATGTCTTATATTTAGAATCGGAGTGCTATTTTCTTGCGCTGAGTTGGGCATACTGTTGTTCATCATGTTGTCGACGCTGCAATGCGCCGGTTTGTTGTTCTCCAACCTTTAATTACTGTATAGGCTGGTGATAAAAGATGGAGTATGCCAGCAGGGGGCACGAAAAAAAGACAAAGCATAGATGAAGGTATTTGTTGTATGCGCGTTAAATCGTGTCGATGTTGAGAGTGCGACGGCGTGGCTTTCTCCATACGCTTTCGTTCTCGGACATCTGATAAAGTCTCTTTCCAAGATTTTATATATTCCATCACTGCACTTTCTCCTTCTACTACCTTGAAGCTTGAAGTGAATAGCCCTACTATCTGCCTATACTTTTATGATGATTGGATGTCTAGTTTTAATATATACTTTCATCTGCTCATTAGTATCAGTGTGCCATTAGGCGGGGCCAATATTCAACCTCCGATGCTATTTAGGGGTACTCATTCAAATTATTCAAAGGCTTGAGTCTAAACCGATTATCGACTCGGTCATTGATCCGACCACGAATGCTGTGTGTTATCAAGCCTTTAGAGCTCCCAGCGTGGATATACTGACTTGATGCTAGCCACGTCGCCCGGAAAGCTAAATCAGCCTAAAATCGGGAGACGTCGAGAATCACCTCGCGTCAGCCTGCAAATTCAAGTGAGTGTTTGCCGGTTTAAGATGCCCAACAACCGTCCTCCATCGAGACGACCAGGATCGGGATATCCCTGAACCTGTCGGAAGACCTTTCACGCTATCTCGCCGATCTGGCCAAGACGAGTGGCCAAGTGTGAGTTGCTTGGTGGTGGACGTTCTTCACGACGACATCGAGCATGAAAGGACTCAGAACGAATGGGTAGAACTGCGGTGGAGCAGACCGATTAAGGTAAATTCATCCACTGATGAACAACTAGCAGGGATGCGTGCCCCGCGTGGGATGCGGGATGCGGGATGCGGGTTGAGCGGCTGGAAAACTCTCAAGAACCTGGAAGACGAAGATAATTGTGGCGATTAGCGTCCTTCGCCTTATGGTTGAACTGCCATGGCTTTCCTAATCGCTTCGTGAGCAACCGTATCGTCAGCACAAAGTAATAGCGTGATGATTCCGCATGCCCATTCAGGTGGTGATTTAAAAGCCACACGAGGTGCTTCCGCTGCCACATCCACGGATTGTCTCGATGCCAGCGGTCTGCAATTGCATTTTGGATAGCCTTAGCCTGCCGAATATGGCGCTGGCGCGTGGAATGCGACCCGCTCAGGACGCCCGCCAGAAACAGCTCCATTTCGAATGCTTTGCTCATGCTCGGCCTCCGATGTACGCCGACACTATGTCGATACGCCCGTGACCTAGTTCATAGCTGATTTGCGCCCGAGCTTCACGATCCAAACGCTGGTCCAGTTGGTAGCAATGGCCGCCATTGATGGGCGCGGGATGCTGGGTGATCTGCTCATAGCGTTCACACGCATAGGCCGCCCGCAATTCGTGGAAGCCTTTGAGGTGATGGGTCTGCAGGATGCCCCGTGCGAGGCGGACGACTTCCCGCTGAAAGTCTCGATAGCTTTCATTAGGTGCCAGCAGGTTGCGGCTACCGGTGGGCGACACATGCTCGGCGTAGTTCAGTGCTTCGCGAATATGATCATTGGTGACTATCCAGCGAGGTGCTGACGTTCCCGAGCGACCTCCTTTGGTGCCATCCTGAATGTTGATCTTGTCGTAGTGTTCGACCTCCCGTTGAAGACGCGGTAGGTCGGCTAAGATGGCTTCGCGCAGGCGCATCCCTGTGGTGCGTGCCAACTGTGCGATGGCGGCGGCACGAGGATGCTGTTTGCGGAGCGCATCTAGGATGCGCATCACGTGTTCGCGATCCTGGCCTTGTGGAACTCTCGTGCGGATTGTGGTGCGCTGCATTTCCAGCGCCTTGCTCGGACTAGGCACTTTCACGTGCTGATCACCACGAAGCGCTGCCATGGTCCGGTTCACGCTGGATAATCGATTTTGTGCGGTGGCGATAGTGAAGTCGCCGCGCTCGACTAAGTGACGCAGATGCGCCGCGTAATCCGACAAGATCTGGCGATCTATCTGCCGTGCATCGTTGAGTCCTGGTCCATCGTCTGAGCGGCACCAGCGCACGAATGCTTGCCAACGATCACTGTGCGCTTTGACGGTCCCGTAATGCCCTCCGCCGAACATGTCTTTTAACGCCAGCGGCCCGGCATAACTCATTTGCCGACCATAGCCAAAATTGCGCCCGTCACGTTTACCTACCAGTGCCATGATCGAACTCCGCTCAAAGCCAAAACTTTTAAAACCTTCCCCACGTCATCCCGCCAAGAATGCTGAGTGTTATCAGGGATCAAGGCCCCTGCGACCTGTGAGGGTTGTCCACTAACGCGGGACTGGCGGCTCTTTACGACCGGGAGCTTGGGCACCTCATGATCTGGCCTCCTGAACACTTCCAAAGAAGTGGGCGGGTGGAGGCTGCGCCGGTTGACGAGACCGGCGCCGCGAGATCCTGAGTCAGGTGAAGGCAGTGAAGCGATGACCGGGGCATGCCTGACTGTCAGTCAGGTGCAGTCCATTCCGTGGGCTGCGGCACCATCATCTGCATCGCTGTTGCGGGTGACTTCGGTGTTTGTCACGCCGATTGTCACGAGGGGGGATGCCGCAAAGCCTTGTACGAGTTGGGCTGCAGCAGCGGTAGGAGCGCCCGTCTCTTTCCGGGAGAAAGAGACGGGCGCAGGTTGGCGCACGGGAATGGCCAAGCGGATAGGTTGCTGCAGGGCAGCTATGAAAGAGGATGAGTTGCCGCAGTGGGCACACTGGTAAAAGTAGGCATCCATCACATCGCTGTGACCGTGCGAGCCGCCGGACGCTAATCGCACTTTGGGAGAACCACCACCGTGTGGCGTAGCCTTAAAGGTTCTGGCTACCTGGGTTGCTGTCGGCGACAGCGCTTTGCCCGATCTTTTCTACGCCTGTGGATAATTCGGGTCAAGGCTCGAATTTTCGGGAGTTCTGCGGCTGTGGATGAAATTATCCACCGGTGGAAATCAGTGGTTTTCCACAGACAGTTGTGTGGGCTTTAGATTTTTTAAGTGAGGTCCATCCAAGCAGGGCGGCTTTGCAGCCCTGTTTGGATGGACCCGCGTGGACAAGCGGATCACTGAGATATAAAGACCGAGCGCTTACTCAGTTGCGCCACGTTTTGCTTTTAAGCGAGTGACGTTCGGTCCGGTCTGGTTCGCGAACTCGTGTGGAGTGACATGCTCCTGCCGGTTGGCCTCCAGGTACCGGCTCCACCAGTTCATGATCAGCCTGCGCTCCTCGATGAACTCGGCCTTGTGGATGTAAGCGGCGCGGACGTTGTTGCGCTCCTTGTGGCTCATCTGCCGTTCAATGGCTGTCTCCGACCACAATCCTGACTCGATCAGTGCGCTGCAGGCCATCGAACGAAATCCATGCCCGCAGATATCGGTTTTGGTGTCGTATCCCATCGTCCGAAGCGCGTTGTTTACGGTATTTTCGGACATGGGCTTCCAGGGTTTGGCATCCCCTGCGAAGACCAATGCGAATTTGCCTGTGAGTGCATGGATTTTTTCGAGTAGCGCCACTGCTTGCGGCGATAAGGGTACTAAATGGATATCCCCTGCCATCTTCGTACCCCTTGTGGAAAAGGGTACTCCCTCCAGCGCGGGTCGAGTGTCCGGTATCTCCCAGGTGCCGCGTTTGAGGTCGAACTCGCTCCAGCGTGCGAAACGCAGCTCGCTGGATCGTACAAACACATGCAGCGACAGCATCACCGTAAGACGGGTAAGTGCCCGGCCTTTATAGGTGTCGATCCGCTCCTGCAGTTCCGGCAGTCGCGATAAGGGTAGAGCGGGGCGATGTACCACCCGCGGGGCTTTGATCGAGCCTTCGAGATCGTAAGCAGGGTTTATGGTGATAAGCCGGAGGCGCTTTGCCTCGCGCATGATGCTCTGCAGGTAGTTTTGTACCCTTAAAGCAACGTCGATCGTTCCGCGCTTCTTGATCGCTTCCAAGGGCTGCATAAGGTCATGGGTGTCGAGATCAACAATGGCGCGTGCGCCGATCAGCGGGAATACGTGGGTTTTGAGGCGGCTCATCACTGTCTTGGAATGGCCTGGTGCCCACTTGGCCGACATTTCCGTATGCCAGTCGAGCGCAACGCTTTCAAAGGTTCTGCCTTTGATTACGGCTTCCGCCTTGGCTTGGTGCTTGGTTTCTATAGGATCAACGCCATCCGCCAGCATTCGCTTGACTTCCAAGCGCTTGCGGCGCGCATCGGCGAGGCCAATGACGGGGTAGTTGCCGAACGATGTCAGTCCTTCGCGTCCGTCAGGTTTGACGTAACGGAGCCGCCAGCCTTTGCGGCCATTGGGTTGGACTAGGAGGTAGAGGCCATCGCCGTCGAAAAGCTTGTAGGCGCGGTCTGTAGGTTTTGCCAAGCGGCAAGCTGCGTCGGAGAGCGGAGCTGTGGTGCGCGACATAAGGGTACTCCCTTTATCGAAGTGACCTGTATCCCAAACTCTACCCTTAAAACGGTTGGAATCCACCAGTTTCTGACGGAAACCGATGGAACGCCAAAACGAAAAAACCCGCCAGAAGGCGGGTTTTTCGGGGGTTCCAGAGATTTTGAAAGCCTTCTCTGGAACCTTGTATGGTGCCGGCACCAGGAGTCGAACCCGGGACCTACTGATTACAAGTCAGTTGCTCTACCAACTGAGCTATACCGGCGTGTTAGGGCGACGATTATAGCGATTGGCAACGTTCTGTAAACCCCTGAATTCTGACTATTTTTGCAGAGACCGAGCTTTTTCCACCAACGCCCCTTTTTCCGGCAAGCACGGGTAGGATTCTTCCCTCGTCGCCGAGCGGTCTGGCCGGCGCGATCTTGAATTCATCTCTATCTAAGGAAGCCCCACGTGAAACGGACTCTCTCCCTGTGCTTCATCCTCCTCACCGCTGCTCTCAGCGCGTGCTCCACTACCAAGCCCGGCAACGACTCCGCGCTGGTCGGCACTTGGAAAGGCCTGCGTACGGAAACCGGCAAATGTCAGTTTCTGTCGTGGACCAACAACCTCAAGCCCGATGGCCGTTTCACCATTACCTTTTTCCGCGATGCGCAGCAGACGCAGGTGATTCAGACCGAGCAGGGTTCGTGGTCGGCGGCCAACGGTAAGAATGAGTTGCGCACCGATGGGGTGCGTTCGCCGGATGTGTACACCTATCAGCTGCTGGATCCGGACACGGTGCATTACGTGAGTGTCGCGGCGGACCCTACCAGCGATTGCCAGGATGACTACGAATTCACCGAGCGGCGGGTTCGTTAACAAGCTTTACGGTGATCAGGAAGTCCCGTTCAGGGGGCGACCCCCGAGGAGCTACCGGGTGGTGTGGGCTCTCTCCTCTATCTATAGAAGCTGCATCCATAGGAGCTGCGCAGACATACACCGGCCGTGCCTTTACGGGCGACCGCCGGGCGGGTTTTGCCTTGAATCCCGCCGCGGTTTGCGTATTCTGTCGCGCGATATGAATAGTAGGTTTAATCGCAAAATCGTGTAGGCAAATTTTCGAGACAGGTTTGAGCCAATCGATTATCTGTTTATGGGCATGTCAGATTTGTGCCGTTTCTGACCACTAGGCCAACAAAAATCACGATAAATCAGTGCAAGTCCATGTTCTTACGAGGGATGCATTTTTCTCGGCGAAATAGTCATAAAAATGGCGCCATGCCGTTCGTCGGATAATACCCGGTTAAAATCATCAAAATACTGACACTATCATTGTGATATCACAGAATACCTCGGCCAACACATAACTATAAAAATACAAGGTCAGCCTATTGCTGACCTTTTTATCGCCTTTAAAGGGCAAACCAGGTGGGGAGGGGCAGTGAGTGAGTCGAGCAGATGACATTTCAAAACTATTCAACAAGCTGGGTGCCAACCCGAATGGCTACCGCGAAATCGACTTTATCCATGAGTTCATCGAGGACGAAGTAGAGGTCCTGGAAAGCCCGGAGGTTGTTGCTCCCCTGCCTGCATTGGCAGCTCTTTTAGATGAAGCCCCATCGGCTCCGTTGTTGCGTTTGCTCGAAGAGCTGAACCATGGCGACGCCGACCACCTGCCCCTGCCCGAAGTGGTACAGGGGCCGCAAGGCGAGGTGTATTCGGAGCCGTCCACGCCGAAAGTGGTGGTGGTGGTTTCGGTCAAAGGCGGCGTCGGCCGCAGCACCTTGGCTGCTGCGTTTGCCAGTGGCTTGCAGCGCCAGGGTCACCCGGCGCTTGCCCTCGACCTTGACCCGCAAAACGCCCTGCGTCATCACCTGTGCCTGGGCCTCGACATCCCTGGCGTCGGCGCCACCAGCTTGCTTAACGAAGGCTGGGAAGCCCTGCCCGAGCGAGGCTTTGCCGGTTGCCGCCTGGTGGCCTTCGGTGGCACTGACCACGAGCAGCAGCAGAGCTTGAATCGCTGGTTGGGCCAGGATTCCGAGTGGCTTGGCAAGCGTTTGGCCAGCCTTAAACTGAACGGCCAGGACACGGTCATCATCGACGTACCGGCCGGTAACACCGTGTACCTCCGCCAAGCCATGTCGGTCGCCGACGCGGTGCTGGTGGTGGTGCAGTCGGATGTGGCGTCGTTCAGCACCCTGGACCAGATGGACAGCGTGCTGGCGCCATACCTGCAACGCGCAAAACCACCACGACGCTTTTATGTGATCAATCAGTTGGACGCCGCCCACCGGTTCAGCCTGGACATGGCCGAGGTGTTCAAGACGCGCCTCGGTACTGCCCTGTTGGGCATCGTCCACCGCGACCTGGCGTTCAGCGAAGCCCAGGCCTGCGGGCGTGACCCCCTCGACCCTACCGTCAACAGTATCGGCTGCCAGGACGTCCACGCCCTGTGCCGTACCTTGCTCGAACGCATCGACTCGGACCTCCCATGACCGACAATACGTCTTCCACGCCCTTCGTCGAAGGGCGCGCTGAACAGCGCCTGAATGGCGCCATCGCGCGCTTCAATCGCTGGCCTGCGGCGCTGCGTACGGTGCTGGTATTTGCCAGTTGCGTGCTCGGTGCCCTGCTGCTTATGGGCGTTATCAGCGCGCCGCTGGACCTCTACAGCCAATGCCTGTTTGCCGCCGTGTGCTTCATGGCGGTGCTGGTGCTGCGCAAGGTCCCGGGGCGCCTGGCAATCCTCGCGCTGGTGGTGTTGTCGCTGGTGGCCTCGTTGCGCTACATGTTTTGGCGACTCACCTCCACCCTGGGTTTTGAAACCTGGCTCGACATGTTCTTCGGCTACGGCCTGGTCGCCGCCGAGTTCTACGCCCTGATCGTGCTGATCTTCGGCTACGTGCAAACCGCCTGGCCGCTGCGCCGCACGCCCGTATGGCTCAAGGCCGAGCCGGAAGAATGGCCGACGGTGGATGTGTTCATCCCCACCTATAACGAAGCGCTGAGTATCGTAAAACTGACCATCTTCGCCGCCCAGGCGATGGACTGGCCCAAGGACAAGCTGCGCGTCCACGTGCTCGATGACGGTCGCCGTGACGAGTTCCGCGACTTTTGCCGCAAGATCGGCGTGAACTACATCCGCCGCGACAATAACTTCCACGCCAAGGCCGGTAACCTCAACGAAGCATTGAAGGTCACCGACGGCGAATACATCGCGCTGTTCGACGCCGACCACGTGCCGACGCGCTCCTTCCTGCAAGTCAGCCTGGGCTGGTTCCTCAAGGATCCGAAGCTGGCGATGCTGCAAACGCCGCACTTCTTCTTCTCCCCGGACCCGTTCGAAAAGAACCTCGACACCTTCCGCGCCGTGCCCAACGAGGGCGAGCTGTTCTACGGCCTGGTGCAGGACGGCAACGACCTGTGGAACGCCACCTTCTTCTGCGGCTCGTGTGCGGTGATTCGCCGTGAGCCGCTGCTGGCAATCGGCGGGGTGGCCGTCGAGACCGTGACCGAAGACGCCCACACCGCGCTCAAGCTCAACCGCCTGGGCTACAACACGGCGTACCTGGCGATCCCGCAAGCCGCGGGCCTGGCCACGGAAAGCCTGTCGCGCCACATCAACCAGCGGATTCGCTGGGCGCGGGGCATGGCGCAGATCTTCCGCACCGACAACCCGCTGCTGGGCAAGGGCCTCAAGTGGGGCCAGCGCATCTGCTACGCCAACGCTATGTTGCACTTCTTTTATGGTTTGCCGCGTTTGGTGTTCCTCACCGCGCCGCTGGCCTATTTGGTCTTTGGCGCGGAGATTTTCCATGCCTCGGCGCTGATGATCGTCGCTTATGTACTGCCGCACCTGGTGCATTCAAGCCTGACCAACTCACGCATCCAGGGCCGCTTCCGGCACTCGTTCTGGAACGAGGTGTACGAGACCGTACTGGCCTGGTACATCCTGCCGCCGGTGCTGGTGGCGCTGGTCAACCCCAAGGCCGGTGGCTTCAACGTCACCGACAAGGGCGGCATCATCGATAAGCAGTTCTTCGACTGGAAGCTGGCGCGCCCTTACCTGGTGCTGTTACTGGTGAACCTGGTCGGCATCGGTTTCGGTGTGCACCAATTGATCTGGGGCGATGCGTCCACTGCCGTGACGGTGGCGATCAACCTGACCTGGACCCTCTATAACTTGATCATCACCAGTGCGGCCGTGGCCGTGGCGTCCGAGACGCGGCAAGTGCGTTCCGAACCGCGGGTGAGTGCGAAATTGCCGGTCAGCGTAATCTGCGCCGACGGTCGTGTACTCGCCGGTGTCACCCAGGACTTCTCCCAGAATGGCTTTGGCCTGATCCTCGATGAGGGCCACTCCATTAGCCAGGGCGAACGGGTGCAGCTGGTGCTGTCGCGAAACGGTCAGGACAGCCTGTTCCAGGCGCGGGTCGCATTCAGTAAAGGTTCGCAGATCGGAGCGCAATTCGAATCCCTGTCGCTGCGAGAACAAAGCGAGCTGGTCCGCCTGACGTTTTCCCGTGCCGACACTTGGGCAGCCAGTTGGGGGGCCGGCCAGCCCGACACACCGCTGGCAGCCCTGCGTGAAGTCGGTGGCATTGGCATTGGTGGCCTGTTCACCCTGTGCCGCGCCACTCTGTATGAACTGCGAATGGCCTTGCGCCGCACTCCCTCACAACCGCTCGACACGTTGATGGACAAGCCATGACTTCCACACCAATTTTTGCGCGTGCCCACGTACGCGCGGCACTCGCGTTGATGACTGCCTCGCTGCTGGGCCTGAGCCCGCTGCTGCAGGCGGCCGAAAAACCGCCTGCCGCTGCGGTGGCCGTGCAAGGCGCCGACGATGGCTACAACCTGACCCTCAGGCAGTTGGGGCGTCGCGACGCCATGAACCTGCAAGGTGTGGAGTCGTCCGACAGCGTCAACTTCGATATCCGCGCCGACCAGGTGGTGACCGGTGCGCAAGTGTTGCTCAACTACAGCTACTCGCCGGCCTTACTGGCGGATCTGTCGCAGATCAACGTGCTGGTCAATGATGAGGTGGCCGCCAGCATCCCGCTGACCAAAGCAGGCGCGGGCACTGCGCAACAGACACTGGTGCAGATCCCGCCGCACCTGATCACCGAATTCAACCGCTTGCGGGTGCAGTTCATCGGTCACTACACCATGTCCTGCGAAGATCCGTTGCACAGTAGCTTGTGGGCAAAAATCAGTAACAGCAGCGAGCTGAAACTGCAGGTGTCGCAGATCCCGTTGAAGGACGACCTGTCGGTGTTGCCGCTGCCGTTCTTCGATAAACGCGATGCTCGCCAGGTCCGCCTGCCGTTCGTGTTTGCTACCGCACCGGACAATGCCACGCTGGAAGCGGCGGCTACCTTGTCGTCGTGGTTCGGCGCGCTGGCCAGTTACCGTGGCGCGACGTTCCCCACCACCTACGGCACGATACCGGCCAAGGGCAACGCCATTGTGCTGGTGCTGAGCCCAAGCGCGGTTGACGTCAACGGCATCAAAGTGGCGCAAGCCACCGGGCCGACCCTGAACCTCATCACCAACCCCAACGACCCGCAGGGCAAGCTGTTGATCGTGTCGGGCCGTGATGGCGCCGAACTCAAGCGCGCCGCCACCGCCGTGGCACTGGGAAGCCCGGTGCTGGCCGGCAGCAGCGTGGTGATCGACAAGTTCGAAAGCCTGGCACCGCGTCGCCCCTATGACGCGCCGAACTGGGTGCCCAGCGATCGTCCGGTGCGCCTGGGTGAATTGGTCGAGCTGAAAAAACTCAGCGTTTCGGGCTACAACCCAGGTGCGATCAGTGTCGACTTCCGCCTGCCGCCCGACCTGTTCAACTGGCGTGAAGAGGGCGTGCCGCTGCATCTCAAATACCGCTACACACCGCAGCAGGTGTCGACTAATTCTTCGCTGCTCGTGGGCATGGATGACCAGTTCATGAAGTCCATGCCGCTGCCGTCGATCACCAGCCTGGCGGACGGCAAGACCCTGCTGAGCATGATGCAGAAAGACAACACGCTGCCGCGCGAAGCCACCGTGCTGCTGCCGATCAGCTCGGCGTCGCCGATGTCCAAGCTGCAGCTGCGCTTCATGTACGACTACATCAAGGAAGGTGAATGCCGCGACATTATTGTCGACAACATGCGCGGCACCATCGACCCGGATTCGAGCCTGGACATCACTGGCTACCAGCACTTTATCGCCATGCCTAACCTGGGTGTGTTCAACGATGCTGGCTTCCCGTTCACCCGCCTGGCGGACCTTTCCGAGTCGGCCGTGGTGTTGCCGGACACCTTCGGCACCGATGAGCTGAGTGCCTACCTCACCATCCTTGGCCGCTTCGGCGAGTCCACCGGCTACCCGGCCACCGCGGTCAAAGTGGTACAGGCCAAGGACGTGCAAAGCGTTGCCGACAAGGACCTGCTGGTGATCGCCACCGGTGCTGACCAGCCGTTGTTCAAGCAGTGGCAGCAGTATCTGCCGGCCAACGTTGACGGGCCGCGACAGCACTTCAAATTGTCTGACCTGCCGCGCTACGTGAGCAACTGGGTGAGTCCTGACGCCGAAGCCAATAAGCATGCAGCCAACGCCGCGCTCAGCTTTAATAGCTTGGCAACCAGTACCTGGTTTGCCGGTTTCGAGTCGCCACTCAAGGCTGGGCGCAGTGTGGTGTTGATCTCCAGCGTCAAGCCCGAAGGCCTGCAGGCCGCGACAGCCGTGCTGATCGGCGGTGACCAGTTCAAAGACACCATCCAGGGCAGCCTCGCAGTGGTACAGGGTACGCAAGTCAGTTCGCTGGTGGCTGACCAGCAGTACTACGTCGGCAAGCTGGGCCTGTTCAAGCAGGTGCAATGGCAGTTGTCGCAGAACTTGGGCTGGATGCTGTTATTGACCTTCCTTGGCCTGGCGATTGTCACTTGCCTGATCTACCTGTCCCTGCGGGCACGTGCAAAACGGCGGCTGGCATGATGCGTCCGGCCGGTTGGGTTGCGCTGGGCATCGCGCTCTTCGCCGGCGCAGCCCAGGCGCAGACGTGCGACGCGCAGTGGCCACTGTGGCAGAACTACGCGAAGCGGTTTGTGCAGGATGACGGGCGGGTGCTGAATTCGTCCCTGAACCCCAGCGAAAGCAATTCTGAAGGACAGTCCTACGCGATGTTTTTTGCGCTGGTGGGCAACGACCGCGCGCGGTTTGACAAGCTCTGGACCTGGACCAAGGCCAATATGGCCGGCAACGACATCAGCCGCACCCTGCCGGGCTGGTTGTGGGGCAAGACCCAGAGCGGCGAATGGGGCCTGATCGACGCCAATTCCGCCAGCGATGCTGACCTGTGGGTCGCCTACGCGCTGCTGGAAGCGGCACGTGTGTGGAATGTGCCGCAGTACCGCGCCGATGCGCAGTTGGTGTTGGCCAATGTCGAAAAGACCTTGATCGTACGCGTGCCGGGCCTGGGCAAGATGCTGTTGCCGGGGCCGGTGGGTTACAGCTACCCAGACGGTTTGTGGCGTTTCAACCCCAGCTACCAAGTGCTGGCGCAACTGCGACGCTTCCACAAAGAACGCCCCAATGGCGGCTGGAATGAGGTGGCTGAGAGCAACGCCAAAATGCTCGCCGACCCCAAGAGCAACCCCCATGGCATCGCCGCCAACTGGGTGGGTTACCGCGCCACGGGTGCAAACACCGGGGTGTTTGTGGTCGATCCGTATTCCGATGACCTGGGCAGCTACGACGCCATCCGCACTTACCTGTGGGCTGGAATGACCGCCAAAGGGGACCCGCTGGCGGCGCCGATGCTCAAGGCGTTGGGTGGTTTTTCGCGTGCTACGGCGGCGTCTCCCAATGGCTTGCCACCGGAGAAGATTCACGTGCTCACCGGTGTGGCCGAAAAGAACAACGGCTATTCGCCGCTGGGGTTCTCGGCATCTGCTCTGGTGTTCTTCCAGGCACGCGGCGAAACCGCCCTGGCTCAACTGCAAAAACACAAGCTGGATGATGTGCTGGGCAAGGCTCTGGTCGCATCAGCGGCCGACGGCGATCAGCCGGTGTATTACGACTACATGCTCAGCCTGTTCAGCCAAGGCTTTACCGATCAAAAGTACCGCTTCGAACAGGACGGTACGGTCAAATTATTCTGGGAGGGCGCATGCGCCGTCACACGCTAGCCCTCGCGATACTGGCCACCCTGGCGTCCAACGTCAGCCTGGCCGCAACGACCGACCCACAAGCTTTGCTGATCGAGCAGGGTTACTACTGGCAGTCGAAGAAAAACCCGGAGCGGGCCACGGAATCCTGGCAAAAACTGCTGGGCCTGAGCCCCGAACAGCCGGACGCGCTGTATGGCATGGGACTGATCCAGGTGCAGAAGCAGCACCCGGAAGAGGCACAAAAATACCTGGCCCGTCTGCGCGCACTTTCGCCGCTGCCGCGCCAGGCGTTGCTGCTGGAGCAGGATATCGCGGTCAGCACGCCCACCAATGCCAAATTGCTGGAGCAGGCTCGTGAGCTGGGCGAGCCGGTCGAAGAACGCGAAAAGGCCGTGGCGCTGTATCGCCAGATTTTCCAGGGGCGCCCGCCTCAAGGCTTGATCGCCCGTGAGTATTACAACGCCCTGGCCTTCACCCCCAAAGGCACCGCAGAAGGTATCGCCGGCCTGCAACGCGTAACCCGTGAGCGGCCGGATGACGGCATTGCCGCGCTGTTCCTGGCCAGGCATCTGGCGCGTAACCCGAGCACCCGTGTCGAAGGTATCCGTGCCATGGCACGTCTGGCGACCAACAACGAAGTCGGCGGCGCCGCAGACGAAGGCTGGCGCTTCGCACTGGTCTGGCTGGGGGCACCGAACCGTGATCAGGTGCCGTTATTCCAGGAATTCCTGACCAAGCACCCGGATGACAGCGAGATCCGTGCGCTGATGAACAAGGGCATTGCCCAAGGCAAGGGGGAGGGTGGCTGGCAGCGTGATCCGAAGCTGGTCAAGGCCTTCAAGGCCCTCGACGACGGCGACCTGAAGACCGCCGAGCCGTTGCTGGCGGCACGTCTGGCGGAAAAATCCAACGATGTCGATGCCCTCGGCGGCATGGGTGTAGTCCGCCAACAGCAGCAGCGCTTCAGCGAGGCGGAAAATTACCTGGTCCAGGCCACCCGCTTGCCAGGCGGTGCAGCCTGGCAAAAAGCCCTGAATGACGTGCGTTACTGGAGCCTTTTGAAGCAGGCTCGGGATGCGCAGACTGCCGGCCGCAGCAGCCAGGCCCGTGACCTGGCGGCGCAGGCTGAGCGCCTGAACCCGGGCCGCGCGGATGCTACCGTGGCCCTCGCCGGTTTCCAGGCCCAGGACAATCAATTCGACGCCTCCGAAGCCAGCTACCGCAAGGTGCTGGCGCGCAACCCTGGCGATGCGGATGCGTTGAACGGCCTGATCGGTGTGCTGTCGCAATCCGGCCGCCCGGAAGAGGCCTTGAAGCTGATCGATTCGGTGTCTGCCGCAGATCGCACCAAGCTGTCCTCCAACGTGAAAATCAAAGCCTTGCGTGCCACCCAGATGGGCAAGGTGGCCGACCAGCGTGGCGACTTGAAAGCCGCGCAGGCCGCTTACCAGCAGGCGCTCGACGCCGATCCGGAAAATCCCTGGACCCGTTTTGCCCTGGCGCGTGTTTACCTGCGCGACGGGCAAATCCGCAACGCCCGCGCTTTGCTCGATGGCCTGCTCAAGAGTCAACCCAACCAGCCGGACGCGCTGTACACCAGTTCGTTGCTGTCAGTCGAACTGAACGAATGGAAAGCCGCGGACGCGACGCTGTCGCGCATTCCGGCCGGCCAGCGCACGGCGGATATGAATGAGCTGGCGAGCGACATCGCCCTGCACAAACAGACCGACATCGCCATTGAGAGTGCTCGCCGTGGCCAGCGCCCGGAAGCCCTGGCATTGCTGGGGCGCAGCGCGACCCTGGCCGGTAAAAAGCCGGAGCGGCTGGCGGTACTGGCGTCTGCCTATGTGGACGTCGGCGCACCGGAAGAGGGCCTGCAGATCATGCAAGGCGTGCTCGACAACACCCCCAACCCGACTGCCGACCAGAAGCTGCTCTACGCCGGTGTGCTGCTCAAGGCCAACCACTACACCGAGGCTGGCGACATCCTGCGCGACATACAGGGCCAGGCGCTGAGTGACGCCGGGCGCCAGCGCTACGAAGACCTGATCTTTCAATATCGGGTCAAGCAAGCCGATGCGCTGCGCGAGAAGAACGACCTGGTGGCCGCCTACGACATGCTCTCACCGGCATTGGTCCAACGGCCCCATGACACGTCGGCCATTGCGGTGCTGGCGCGCATGTATGCTGACGGTGGCGACGGCAAGAAAGCTATGGCGCTTTACGAGCCGCTCGTGCAGCAGAACCCGGATAACGCGCGCCTGCAACTGGGCCTTGCGGGGATCGCCTTGAAGGGCGGTAATCGCAGCCTGGCTGAGTCGGCTACCGACAAGGCGCTGCGGCTGGACCCGACCAGTGCCGAGACCTTGACGGCCGCCGGCCAGATCTACCAAGGCCTGGGCCGCAATGCCGAAGCGGCCGAATTGCTGCGTCGCGCCCTGGCCATCGAAAACACTCAGCGCGTCCAGGCGCGCTCGGCCTTGGCGGATGCGCAAGGTGTGGCGTACAACCCGTTTGTCGGGTTGCCTGGCCAGCGTCGACAGATTACTGATTTGGCCGTTGACCGCGGCGCAGTTCCGCCACCGATCGATGCGCCGGCCAATGTGATGCCGGCGCCGGTATCGGCGCCCGGGAATACCCTGGTGACTGCCGGCTTCGCACCCTCGAGCAAGCTGAGCGACCCGTTTGTACCGCCTACCCGCATTGCTGCGCTGGATAACCCGACCTTGAGTCCGGCACGTCGTGCCCTCGATGGTCTGCTGCGTGATCGTAGCGGCTACCTGGTGCAAGGTTTGAGCGTGCGCAGCAACAACGGTGAAAGTGGCCTGAGCCGAATCACCGACGTGGAGACGCCGTTCGAGGCACGCATGCCGGTGGGTGACTACAACGTCGCGTTGCGTGCTACGCCGGTCAGTTTGAGTTCCGGGACGGTCAAGGCCATCTCGGCAGCGCGCTTTGGTGCGGGCACCGGTACGGAGGGTTCCCAGAGAGAGAACGGTGTCGGCCTGGCCGTCGCCGTGGAAGACCCGGCGCAAGGCGTCAAGGCCGACGTCGGCGTCAGCCCGCTGGGCTTCACCTATAGCACCGTGGTGGGTGGCGTGAGTGTGAATCGACCGTTCACCGAGGGCGGCAATCTGCGCTATGGGGTGAATGTTTCGCGGCGTCCGGTCACAGACAGCGTGACGTCGTTTGCCGGTTCGCAAACCACGACCGCCAATGGGGAGCGCAAAAAATGGGGCGGCGTCACCGCCAACGGCGGGCGTGCCGAACTGAGCTATGACAACCAGGAAGTGGGGGCCTACGGCTATGCTTCGCTGCACCAGTTGCTCGGCAATAATGTTGAAGACAACACGCGTATGGAACTGGGCAGCGGCGTCTATTGGTACCTGCGCAACACGCCAACCGACACCTTGACGCTGGGTGTCAGCGGCATGGCTATGGGCTTCAAGGACAACCAGGGTTTTTACACCTATGGCAATGGCGGCTACTTCAGTCCGCAGCGCTTCTTTTCCCTGGCTGTACCGGTTCGCTGGGCGCAGAGCTTCGACCGCTTCAGCTACGAGTTGAAAAGTTCGGTGGGCGTGCAGCATATCGCGCAAGATGGCGCCGACTACTTCCCTACGGACAGTACGCTTCAAAGCAACGCAGCCACCAAAAAATACGACAGCAGCAGCAAGACCGGCGTTGGCTACAGTCTCAACGCGGCCGCCGAATACCGTCTTACTTCACGCTTTTACCTGGGGGGCGAAGTCGGAGTCGACAACGCCCAGGACTATCGCCAGTACGTTGGCAACGCGTACCTGCGCTACCTGTTTGAAGACCTGAGCGGGCCTATGCCCTTGCCGGTCAGCCCTTACCGTTCCCCTTATTCGAATTGATTGATAGGAGTCATCCATGCCTGTTTCTGCAATTGCCGGCCTGACCCTGCTGGTACTGGGCGAAAGCCACTTGAGCTTCCCGGACCATTTGCTGGACCCGCTGCAAGCCAACCTCACCGCGCAAGGCGCCAAGGTTCACACCATCGGTGCCTGCGGTGCCGGTGCCGCCGACTGGATCGTGCCGAAGAAAGTCGACTGTGGAGCCGAGCAATTGCCCGGCGGCAAGCCTCAGGTGTTCGGCAAAAACGCCATGAGCACCACGCCGGTCAAGGACCTGATCGCCAAGGACAAGCCGGACCTCGTCGTGATCATCATCGGCGACACCATGGCCTCTTACCCTGATCCGCAGTTCCCGAAAGTTTGGGCGTGGAAGAGTGTGACTTCGCTGACAAAGGCTGTCAGCGAAACCGGCACCAAATGCGTGTGGGTCGGCCCGGCGTGGGGCAAGGTCGGCAGCATGTATAAGAAGGATGACGCGCGTACCAAGCTGATGTCGCAATTTCTCGCGACCAACGTGGCGCCGTGCACCTATATCGATTCGCTGACCTTCTCCAAGCCAGGCGAATGGATCACCACTGACGGTCAGCATTTCACCATCGATGGCTACCAGAAGTGGGCCAAGGCCATTGGCGGTGCACTGTCGACATTGCCGGCAGACGCTGTGAAGGGAGCCAAGTGATGATGCGCATCACCCTGGGTCTTGCGACCTTGCTCGCCAGCGTCAGTGCCTGGAGCGCCGACATTCCGCTGTACCCCACCGGGCCGGAAAAGGACTCGGCGTTCCTGCGTTTTGCCAATGGTACTGACAGCGAATTGAAACTGGTCGCCGAAGGTTCCAAGGCCAGCCTGGTATTGGCGGGTGACAAGCGAGTTTCCGATTACCTGCCTGTGTCGGGCGGCAGTGCGCCCATTAAGGGCGTGTTGAGCCAGGGCGGCAAGACCGCCGACCTGGCGGTCACTGTGGCCCCGGGCGAATTCGCGACGGTGGTGGCGGTGGCTGATGCCAAGGGCGGTCTTCGCCAGGTGGTGATCCATGAGCAACCGGACGACTTCAACGCCTTGAAAGCCTCCCTGGCCTTTATCAACGCCGACGCCGCGTGCGCCGACGCCAGCCTGGAAGCCGTGGCGCAAAAAGCCGAGCTGTTCAAGAAGGTGGCTGAAGGTGCGGTGCAGCGCCGCATGATCAACCCGGTGGAGCTGTCGGTGCAGCTCAAGTGCGCCGGTGCGTCGGTCGGCCAACCACTGACCTTCAGCCTCAAGGCAGGCGAGCGCTACAGCGTATTGGCACTGCCATCCGCAACGGGCTCACGGTTGTTGTTCGCGCCTGATTCGCTCGCTAACTGATCGGGCCCGACACCACCATGGTCTTTGCCTCACTCGAATTTCTCACGCTGTTCCTGCCGGCCTTCCTGTTGATTTATGCCCTGGCTCGTCCGAGCTGGCGCAATGTCATCCTGTTGATCGGCAGCTGGTTGTTCTATGGCTGGCTGAGCCCGCTGTTCCTGTTCCTGCACATGGTGTTGACCGTGGTGGCATGGGTCGGCGGCCTGCTGGTGGACCGCTCCCGTGAGGACGGCAAAGGCCGGGTGCGCCTGTTGATTGCGTTGATCGTGTTCAACACGGCGGTGCTGTGTTGGTACAAGTACGCCAACATCGTCGCCGGCACCGTGAGCGAGGTGATCACCTGGTACGGCGCCATGCCGCTGGATTGGCAGCGCGTGGCCTTGCCGGCCGGTCTGTCGTTCATCGTGTTGCAGGCGATTTCCTACCTGGTGGACGTGCACCGTCATACGGTGCCGGTGGAGCGCAGCTTCATCAATTACGCCACGTACATTTCGATGTTCGGTCACTCGATTGCAGGCCCGATCATTCGTTACGACTGGGTCCGTCGCGAGCTGAACCAGCGTTATTTCAACTGGCCGAACTTCTCTCTGGGCGCGCGTCGCTTCATGATCGGCATGGGCATGAAAGTGCTGGTGGCTGACACCTTGTCGCCGTTGGTGGACATTGCCTTCCACCTCGAAAACCCGAGTCTGGTGGATGCATGGGTCGGTTGCCTGGCCTATTCGCTGCAACTGTTCTTCGACTTCGCCGGCTACAGCGCCATGGCTATCGGCCTGGGCCTGATGCTGGGCTTTCACTTCCCGGAAAACTTCAACCGGCCGTACCTGGCCAGCAGCATCCAGGACTTCTGGCGTCGTTGGCACTTGTCGTTGTCCAGTTGGTTGCGCGACTACCTGTATATCGCCCTGGGCGGTAACCGCGACGGCGTGTGGCGCACCTATCGCAACCTGTTCCTGACCATGGCGATCGCCGGGTTGTGGCACGGCGGCGACAGCTGGAACTACCTGTTGTGGGGGGCGGCACATGGTATCGCGCTGTGTGTGGATCGCGCCTGGTCGCGGTCGAGCCTGCCGCGCATTCCGCCGGTGCTGTCGCACATCCTGACGCTGCTGTTTGTGTGCCTGGCCTGGACCTTGTTCCGCGCGCCGGACTTCCATTCGGCACTGACCATGTACGCCGGCCAGTTCGGTATGCATGGCGTGGCCCTGGGTGACGCAATGGCCGTGGCCATGCGCCCGGCCCACGGCATGGCGGCGTTGCTGGGCCTGGTGTGCATCATTGCGCCGATCTGGCAGGTGCGTTGCGAGCAGCGTTTCGGTACCCAACCCTGGTTTGTGGTGGCTGCTTCGTTGTGGCCGGTGGCCGGGTTTTTGTTGTCGTTCGCGCTGATCGCCAGCCGCGACGCTGTACCGTTTCTGTACTTTCAGTTCTAAGGACGCCCGACCATGCCCGCTCCTACCGCGCCGACTCCTCCGAGCGATTTGGCCGTTCGCACCAGCCCCCTGGCGGCCTGGGTGCTGGTGCCCTTCCTGGCGGCGGGGCTGCTGTCCTGTGCCTGGCTGATGGTGAAGGGGCCGATCAGCTTCTTGCCCGCCAAGATCGACAGCGACATGCTGCTGCACGGTGAGTTGACCCACCGTTTCGCCAAGGAACTGGCCAAGGCGCCGATGGCGATCCAGGCTGCCGACCTGGAGCGTGGGACCAGTTGGCTGGCGTTCGGCGACACCGGGCCGCGTGTGCGCCAGGGTTGCCCAGGCTGGCTGTTTATCAGCGATGAACTGCGCATCAACCGCCATGCCGAGGCCAATGCACAGACCAAGGCCCAGGCGGTGATCGCCTTGCAGCAGCAACTGGGCAAAA
Organism: Pseudomonas sp. B14(2022); assembly: GCF_012030485.1. Classification (NCBI taxonomy): domain Bacteria; kingdom Pseudomonadati; phylum Pseudomonadota; class Gammaproteobacteria; order Pseudomonadales; family Pseudomonadaceae; genus Pseudomonas; species Pseudomonas sp. B14(2022). The sequence goes on along the minus strand of NZ_JAAUVM010000010.1, from coordinate 30,506 downwards.
AGGGCATCGACCTGCAAGTGGTGGTGGTGCCGGACAAGAGCCGTATCGCCGCCGCCCAACGTTGCGGTCTGTACCGTCCTGCGGCGCTTGATGGCCGCATCCAGGCTTGGACCGCCACGTTGCAGGCGGCTGGCGTATCAGCACTCGACCTGACCGACACCCTTAAGCCGCTGGGCCCGGAAGCGTACCTGCGTACCGACACCCACTGGAGCGAAATCGGCTCAAACGCGGGGGCCAAGGCCCTGGTACAACGCATCCGGCAACGTGGCATCCAGGCCACGCCCGAGCAAGCCTTCGAGATTACCCAGGCGCCGCTCGCCGTGCGCCCGGGAGACCTGGTGCGCCTGGCCGGTCTCGACTGGTTGCCACCCAAGTTGCAGCCGCCAGGGGAATCGGTCGCGGCCAGTTCCGCTCACGAAAGCGGCGGTGCCACCAGCAGTGCCGATGACCTGTTCGGCGACGCCGGCCTGCCCAATGTGGCGCTGATCGGTACCTCGTTCTCGCGCAATTCGAACTTTGTGGGCTTCCTGCAAAAAGCTCTGAATGCGCCGGTAGGCAATTTCAGCAAGGATGGCGGCGAATTTTCCGGCGCGGCCAAGGCGTACTTCGACAGCCCGGCGTTCCGGCAAACCCCGCCTAAGTTGTTGATCTGGGAGATTCCAGAGCGCGACCTGCAAACGCCGTATGACATCATCACGCTTGGTCAGTAATTTGACGGCTTGCCGTCTGTCTAAAAAATAAACAGCGAAAGGATCAAAATAATGACACCTTGGCGAGCTTGAAGCAGACTGCTCGCACAAGGGCGACCACAAAAAGACCTGCGGTAAGCAGTCGTATCAGCTGACCTTTTCACGTCTTTAAGCTTCGCCGTGATGAGGATTGCGCTATGAGCTTCACCGACGGTCTTCTGGTTCTGCTGGGCAAAGACGTCAGCCTCGATCCCCAAGGGCTGAATGCGCGAATGCACTTTTTCGGCAGCGTCCCCGTGGATGACGGCACCCCGTTTCCTCCACCAACTTCCGGTGTCAATGAGCAGTCCCATCCGTTGAATAAGGCTGCGCGGCATCCGTGTGTGGTTGCGTTGGTGTCGGTCAATGGTGGGGTCGGACGAAGCACCTTGGCGGCGGCCTTGAGCAGTGGCTTACAGCGCCATGGCGAGTCGGTGGTAGCGGTGGACCTGGACCCTCAGAACGCCTTGCGTTTGCACTTCGGGGTCAGCCCTTGCGTGCCGGGTATCGGCCTGACCAGTCTGCGACATGGGCAGTGGGAGAACATCCAGCAGCCCGGTTTTTTCGGCAGTCGCGTGCTCCCCTTTGGTGAAACCGACATGCAGCAACAGGAAGACCTGCAGCGCTGGCTCAAAAACGAGCCGGACTGGCTGGCCCAGCACCTCTCGACCATGGGCTTGAGTGCCCGGCATACGGTGATCATCGATACCCCCGCCGGTCATAACGTTTACTTTCATCAAGCCCTCAGCGTGGCCGATGTGGTGTTGGTGGTTGCGCAGCCTGACGCCGCTTCCCTGGGCACTCTGGACCAACTTAATGGGCTGCTGGCGCCCCACCTTGAGCGTGAGCGCCCGCCGCACGTTCACTTCTTGATCAACCAGCTGGACGAGGGCAATGCCTTCAGCCTGGATATGGTCGAGGCGTTCAAGCAGCGTCTGGGCGCGAAAGAGCCGCTGGAGGTGCACCGCGACACATCGATCAGTGAAGCGCTGGCATTCGGAACCGACCCATTGGACAGCCAGGCATTGGGCTTGGCTGCGGACGATATCAACGACCTTTGCCGACTACTGATTGCTCGCAAAAAATGTCTGTAAATGGCGGTTTAAAGGCTTAGCGCCAGATGCTTATGCACAATCGGTTGAATGCCTGGGTCATGAAACAACTTTTTTGTGGAGCCGTTCTCAACTCGCCGCAACTGCCTGTTTTACGTGCACTTTATTTTGTGAGTAAAAAATGAACAGCATGGCATTTGGGCTGTAGCGTAGGTGGATACAGGCTCCGTACAAAATTCATCAACAGAGTTATCCACAGGTTGGGGTGCGACAATTTTGCCCCCTAATCGCGCTCGGCGAGCACCAACAAGTTGCGCGGTGTCAGTGTCGTTTCGCAGAAGATCCCAACTTCTACCCTGTAGCCGTGCTCGGCCAAAAACAGTGCCCGATCCAGCACCAGCCATAACTCCAGCGGGCGCCGAAACAGACCACGCACCAGTTCCAGGTTTCTGACTTCGGCCAAGCGCTGCCAGCCATAGGCTTCCAACACCGGCCAATCCTGCTCATCTGTGGATAACCCTTTAACACCCGCCAGCTCCCGGCAGTAATCAGCAAAGGGTTTGTCCAGCCAGCTGGCGGGCAGGGACGGTGTGGGCAGGTAGTCGTCGCAGCCGCGTAACTGGCGTTGCAACTGATCGAAACCCAGGCGGCGGGCCATCGACATGTCCCGTTGCCGGCGCACGCGTTTACCCGCGGTGACGGTTTCGCTCAGCGGCAGGCCAAGGTCATCAACCGATAGTTGCAAACGTGAAGCACGGCCCGCATTGGAAAGCGGCTGGTAAGTCGACGCGTTGATGCGGTTATAGCAGCAGGGCGCCAGCGCCAGCTGTTTGCAGCCGACGGCACTGGCTACTTGCAGCAGACGCACGTGCAGGTCACCGCAGGCGTGCAGAGCGACAGGCGTGTGTTCGGGGCCGAGCGCCACATCGGCCATCACGTCTTGCAGGCGATGGGTGACGGGCAATCCATGCTGGTCGCTCAAGGCCTGGCCTGCCGCGATCAGCGCCGGGTCGTATTCCAGGCAGGTCAGCTGTTGGCCTGTGTGCAACAGGCGGCGGCCGAGGTGGCCCTTGCCGGCGCACCAGTCCAGCCAATGCCGGGGTGTTTGCGCAAAGACCAGCGCGGCACCGAAGGCTTCGATTTGCTGCCATTTGCGCCCGGGTACATCGACATTCAGGCGGTGCGCGGCGGGGTGCAGGGGATGCGTCGGTAACTTATCCACAGCACTGAGACGCAAGGCTTCGCGGGCCAGTGTGGGAAAAGGCGCTGGCGCCGGTAGGGTGTGGGGGTGGTTATGGCTGGTTTCTGCGTCGGACAACGAGCGTTGACGCAGCCACCGGGCCAGTTCCGGATGCTCGGTTTCCCAAGGCAATTGCCGATGAATAAAGGGCCGTGGTCGCCACAGCCCTTGGTGCTCGATCAGAAACGCATCCAGCGCCTTGAAGCGGGCTTCAACGTCCCTGGCAGGCATCGACGCGCAGCCAGCGTTCCAGCAGTTTGAAGCCGCGCACCAGCAGGAAGGAGATCAGCAGGTAGAACACGCCGGCGGTGAAGAACATCTCCACGGTGAGGTAGTTGCGCGCGATGATCGTCCTGGCCATGCCGGTCAGCTCCAGCAGGGTCACGGTGCTCGCCAGCGAGCTGGCCTTGAGCATCAGGATGACTTCGTTGCTGTAGGCCGGCAGCCCGATGCGCGCGGCCCGGGGCAGGATGATGTAGAACAGCGTCTTGGGCCTGGACATGCCCAACGCACGGGCTGCTTCGATTTCCCCCGGCGGAATGGCCTGGATGGCGCCCCGCAGGATCTCGGCGATATAGGCCGCCGTATGCAGCGTCATGGTGGCGGTGGCACACCAGAACGGGTCGCGCAGGTACGTCCACATGAAGCTTGAGCGGATGCTTTCGAATTGAGCCAGGCCGTAATAGACCAGGAACAATTGCACCAGCAGCGGCGTACCGCGAAAGAAAAAGATGTAGGCGTAGGGCAGGGCGCGCACAGACAGGTGCCTGGACGAGCGCGCGATACCCAGCGGGATGGCCAGGATCAGGCCGAGGATCACAGCGATGCTCACCAGTTCCAGGGTCAGGATGGCGCCCTGGATAAACTTCGGCAGCCACTTGATGATGACTTCCCATTCCATTACGTCGTCCTCACGAAGCCGCGGGCGGCGCGTTTTTCCAGGAAGTGCATAGCCACCATCGACAGCGACGTCAGGGCCAGGTAGATGAACGCGGCGACCATATAGAAGGTGAAAGGCTGTTTAGTGACGGTTACGGCGATCTGCGCATGGCGCATGATTTCTTCGAGGCCGATGACCGTGACCAGCGCGGTATCTTTCATCAGGATCAGGAACAGATTGCCCAGCCCCGGCAGGGCGATGCGCCACATCTGCGGCATGATCAATCGGGTAAAGATACGAAACTTCGACAGGCCCAGCGCCACACCCGCTTCGCGGTGGCCTTTGGGAATGGAGATGATCGCGCCACGCAGCACTTCCGTGGCGTAGGCGCCGAAACACAGGCCCAGCGCGATGACGCCAGCGGCAAAGGCGCTGAGGGACAGGTCGGGAATGTCGAGCAACTCACCCAGTGATCGCATGGCGTTGATCGTGCCGAAGTAAATCAGCAGCACCCACAGCAGTTCCGGCACACCGCGAACGATTGTCGAGTAAGTACCGCCCAGCCATTGCAACGGCTTGTACGGGGAAGTCTTGGCCAGGGCACCGGCGAGGCCGAGTACCAGCCCCAGGCATAATGCCGTGAGCGCCAGTTTGACGGTCATCAGCGCGCCGGCAGCGAGCGCCGGGCCGAATCCGTAGAGATCGAAATTCATGGTGTTTTCATATCGCGGCAGGCATTGCTGAAAGCCGGCGCGCTCAAAGGCGCGCGCCGGGCAGGCCGTTCAGATCATTCGATGCTGAACGGGAAGTACTTGTCGTTGATCTTCTTGTAGGTGCCGTCTGCCTTGATCTCTGCCAGGGCTTTGTTCAGGCGCTCGCGCAGGGGGTCGCCCTTGCGTACGGCGATCCCGATCTTGTCGCTCTCTACAACCGGGTCGCCCTTGAACTCGTAGGCCTGGCCGTCTTTGCTCTTGAGCCATTCGTACTGCACGTACTTGTCGGCGAGGATGCCGTCGAGGCGGCCGGACGTCAGGTCGAGGTAGGCGTTTTCCTGGGTGTCGTAGAGCTTGGCTTCGGTATCAGGCAGATTGTCTTCCAGGTACGTGCCGGCCAGCGTTGCGCGCTGTGCGCCGATGACCTTGCCCTTCAGGTAGCCGGCGTCAGTCTTGAAGTCTGCGGTGGCTTTAGGTGCGATGAACTGCAGCTTGTTGGAGTAGTACGGGTCGGTGAAGTCGACGGCTTGCTTGCGCTCGTCGGTGATCGACAGCGAGGACACCAGGAAGTCGAACTTCTTGGCATTCAGGGCAGGGATGATGCCGTCCCAGTCGGACACATACACGTCGCACTTCTCGACTTTCATCTTCGCGCACAGGGCGTCGCCGATGTCTTTGTCGAAGCCGACCACGTTGCCGCTGGCGTCTTTGTTGTTGAACGGCGGGTAGGCCGCTTCGATCCCCATGGTCAAGGTTTCTGCCATGGCCGTGGCGCTGAACGCCATCGAGACGGCCGCGGCCAGAAGGAATTTTTTATAGTTCTGCATGCATGTTGCTCCGTTAGCGGTTGCTGGACATGAATTGTTTGCAGCGCGCCGAAAGCGGGTTTTCAAACACCTGCTGTGGCGATCCTTGCTCTTCGATCAGGCCCTGGTGGAGGAACACCACTTCACTGGAGACCTGACGGGCGAAGCCCATTTCGTGGGTGACCAGCAGCATGGTGCGGCCTTCTTCGGCCAGCGCGCGGATCACATTAAGTACTTCCTGGACCATTTCCGGGTCAAGGGCTGAAGTGGGCTCGTCGAACAGGATGACCTTGGGCTGCATCGCCAGGGTGCGCGCGATGGCGGCCCGTTGTTGCTGGCCGCCGGACAATTGCGCGGGGTAGGCGTGGCGCTTGTCGGCGATGCCGACCTTGTCCAGCAGGGCTTCGGCCACTTCTATTGCCTCGGCCTTGCTTTGGCCGAGCACGCGACGAGGGGCCTCGATGATGTTGTCGAGGATGCTCATGTGTGGCCACAGGTTAAAGTTTTGAAACACAAAACCGATTTCGCTGCGCAGGCGGTTGATCTGCTTGCCGTCGGCGGCCATCAGCTCGCCGTTTTTCGCGGCCTTGAGCTTGAGTTCTTCGCCGGCCACGAGGATCTGGCCCTGGTGCGGGTTTTCCAGCAGGTTGATGCAGCGCAGGAACGTGGACTTGCCGGAACCGGAGGAACCCAGGATCGAGATCACATCGCCGTCGCGAGCGGTCAGCGAGATACCTTTGAGTACCTCCAGCTCACCATAGCGTTTATGCAAGTTGCGGATTTCAAGCGCGGGCGTGGCCTCGGCCATGTGGGGTCCTCATTGTGTTCATTGCGATCTTCGCTGTTGGGCCGCCTTCCTGGCGAGGCGCCAAGCTAGCATAGCGTCTTGATGGCGGCCAACAGCGCGGCGGGCGGTAAACGGGCGGTGTGCGGCAGGGTGTCGCATCGGTACAGCAGGGTGTCGCGCCATCAACAACCGAACAACCGTTTGAACCCGTGAATCCCGCAGGCTTCGCGTAAAAAAGGGCGCGATGGTGCCAGCTTTGGCCGGGTGTTGGAAGGGTTAAACGGGCAAACGGTACCTATCGGCCCTTTTATGGCGCGCCGTGTACTTTTTGTGTGTGCTTTTGGTGCGTTTGTTCGTGTTGAAAGTGAGTCGCACGGTAACGCTATAGCGAAATGCCATTGTTCTCAATGACTTGCGATGACTGTTGAATCGTCCTACAGGCCGCGTCAATCGCGGTCTTGTAACATTTTGGCGCAAATCTTGCGTAAAAAATAAAGAACGCCCTGTTGGTTTCTTTTCACGAGGAAGAGCCAAGGCCGGGCGGACCGTTTTCGCAATTCCTCGCAAAGGTGTGTCAATGAGTAGTACGCAAAGCTCCAATGACCTCGAACAGGGGCTCAAACCGCGTCACGTCACCATGCTGTCGATTGCCGGCGTCATTGGTGCCGGTTTGTTTGTCGGCTCCGGCCACGCGATTGCTGCCGCCGGCCCTGCGGTCCTGCTGGCGTATGCCGCAGCGGGTACGCTGGTGGTATTGGTGATGCGCATGCTGGCCGAAATGGCCGTGGCGTCGCCGGACACCGGTTCGTTCTCCACCTATGCCGACCGTGCGATCGGTCACTGGGCCGGTTTTACTATCGGCTGGCTGTACTGGTGGTTCTGGGTGCTGGTGATTCCGTTGGAAGCCAACGCCGCCGCGACCATTCTCCACGCCTGGTTCCCGGATGTGGCCATCTGGGCCTTCACACTGATCATCACCCTGCTGCTGACGGCCACCAATCTGTTCAGCGTGAAGAACTACGGTGAGTTCGAGTTCTGGTTTGCGTTGATCAAGGTCGTGGCGATCGTGGGCTTTGTGATCCTCGGCCTGGCGGCGATTTTCGGCTTCCTGCCGACCAGCCAGGTCAGCGGCGTTTCGCACCTTTTCGACACCCAAGGCTTTATGCCCAACGGCATGGGCGCGGTATTAGCGGCGATCCTGACCACCATGTTCTCCTTCATGGGCACCGAGATCGTCACCATCGCTGCGGCCGAATCGAAGAACCCGGGCCAGCAAATCACCAAGGCCACCAACTCGGTGATCTGGCGGATTGGCTTGTTCTACCTGTTGTCGATCTTCATCGTCGTGTCCCTGGTGCCTTGGAATGATCCGACCCTCGCGGCCGTAGGTTCCTACCAGACCGTGCTGGAACGCATGGGTATTCCGAACGCCAAGCTGATCGTCGACCTGGTGGTCTTGGTTGCCGTGACCAGCTGCCTGAACTCGGCGCTGTATACCGCTTCGCGCATGCTGTTCTCCCTGGGCCGTCGCGGCGATGCACCGGCCGTGGCCAAGCGCACCAACAAGAGCGGCACGCCTTACTGGGCGGTGTTGCTGTCCACTGGCGCGGCGTTCCTGGCGGTATTTGCCAACTACGTGGCACCGGCTGCGGTGTTCGAATTCCTGCTGGCCAGCTCCGGTGCCATCGCGCTGCTGGTGTACCTGGTGATTGCAGTGTCGCAACTGCGCATGCGTCAGAAACGCATGGCTGCGGGCGAGAAAATTGTCTTCAAGATGTGGCTGTTCCCAGGCCTGACCTACGCGGTGATGGTGTTTATCGTCGGCACGTTGACCATCATGCTGTTCCAGGAAGCGCACCGGGTCGAGATCATCGCGACTGGGGTCTTGAGCTTGCTGGTGGTGGCGGCGGGGTTGTTTGTGTCGAGCCGTCGCAAGGCGCAGAGAGCAGGCGCTGTGGTGCTGAATTGATGTGATGGAATGCGGTGCTTGATTGCGCCGCAGTTCAAATGTGGGAGGGGGCTTGCCCCCGATAGCGGTGCGTCAGTCGACATCTAATTGACTGATACCACGCTATCGCGGGCAAGCCCCCTCCCACATTTTGTTTTGCGTCAGTCTTGGGAGTTGGTGAGCGCCTGGGATGCGGCGACGTAATCGGCCTGGAACTGCGGCGATTCAATCCACGCCAGTGCGGCGGTTTCATCGTCGCTGTCCGTGGCCCACTGCCGATACTCGATCAGTGCCGCCAGGATAAAGTCGGTGGCTTCTTCTTCGCCTTCCTGCTCCAGCACCAGCGCGAGCAGGGGGTGGGCCAGGAATACCGCGCAGAGGGCCTGCTGGCTGGTCTCGCCGGCGGTGCGCATCTCGACGAACAGCTCGGTCAAATCCACCGACTCAAGGTCAATCCGGTCGTCATCGCCGGCAAACGCATCCGGCTTGCTCGCGACGGCGCGTTGGGTGCGGTTCTGCTTGGCCTTGGCCTTGGCCCGGTGGGCACGTTTTTGCTGCTTGTTCGGCGAGGCCATGGGCTCACGTCCTTGGGTCAGGATCTGGGTGGGGTATTGAAGCGCAGGTTGAGGGAAATCCCAAGGGTATCCGCCGTTAATTGGCCGTGTTGAAGCCATGTCAATGCAATCGGCCACAACCGATCCTGATACTCGCTGCGAAAGAACGCGAAATGTCCGATCTGTTTTTCGCCGATATCTTCCGGGGCGATGCGCAGATGGGTGCGCTCGCTGTTTGCGAAATAGCCCAGCAATCGCTCAATCGCCGCCACGGTGCCGAACGGGTCGTCGGTGATGCTGATCGCCAGCACCTGCGCCTTCACACGACTGAATGGCACGTCGGCCAGGGCACGCCCGCTGGGTCGCGTCTCATACCTGGGCGTTGGCGTGCTCCAGTCACGCACCACGCCTGCCGGCGTATCCTCCAACCAACCCAGGCGCTTGCCGGGGAAATACCCGCAGAGTGCCGTGACCAACGGCATCAGCACATGCCATTTGGCAAACATCTGCCAGCGTCCGGCGGCTGCGTAATCGCGCCAGTAGGCGAACTGCGCGCCCACGGTCACGATTCGCCGGATCACCGCGCCGGATGCGCTCAGCCCCGCCGCACAGCCGCCAAAACTGTGGCCGACCACATCAATCGGTTGGCCTGGAAACTCCCGCTGTGCCCGCAGCAGGATCGCTTCGAAATCCAGCGTGCCCCAATCCGACCACGACGCCTTGAAACCGCGCAACGAACCGCTGCGCGACTCGCCGATGCCGCGATAGTCGTAGGTGATCACGTCGAAGCCGTTGGCGAACAGGTAATCGGCGAACCGTGAGTAGTGGCGGCAGCGCACGGAGGTGGCGGCATTGATGATGACGACCGGGCGTCCAAGGTCGGTGCGCGGGTGGCGCCAGGTGAAGCCGCCGAGGGGGTGGCCGTCTGCGGCGGATTCGAGGAATGCTTCTTGGGTGGGGCGGGTTGGAAGGTTCATAGGTCCGCTCGATCCGTGCGCTTTGTGGTGCCTGGAGGCTCACGCGCTTTTTATAGGCAACCGAAATTAACAAATCTAGCGCGCCATGGGGGTGAAGATGGCCATGACGCTCGACCTTGGTCCTTTGGGTGCATAGGCTGACGATCTTTCGATTGATCTGAGCTCGACCATGACCCGCGACACCCTCGAACACAACCAGATCCCCCTCTACTTCGCCGCTGTCCTCCTGGCTGCCGCTTTCGGCCTGCTCGCGCCTTCGTTGGCCCATGGCCTCGGCGTGCTGGTCACGCCCGCCATTGCGGTGTTGATGTATGCGATGTTCCTGCAAATCCCTTTTCTGGATCTGCGCCAGAGCTTGAGTCACAAGCGCTTTCTGTCGGCGTTGCTGTTGGCCAATTTCATCCTCGTGCCGTTGCTGGTGTGGGTGTTGACCCGTGGCCTGGTGGAGCGCCCGGCGTTGCTGGTGGGCGCATTGCTGGTGTTGCTGACGCCGTGTATCGACTACGTGGTGGTGTTTACCCATATCGGTAAAGGCGATTCACGCTTGATGCTGGCGGCGACGCCGGTGCTGTTGTTGCTGCAGTTACTGCTGTTGCCGGTGTACCTGGGGTTGATGCTGGGGGCGCAGTCCGGGGTGGTGGTAGCGGTGGGGCCGTTTATAGAGGCGTTTGTATTGTTGATTGTGGTGCCGATGGTGCTGGCGGTGATCACTGCATCCCTGGCGCGCAGGTCGGCGGTTATCAATGCCTGGAACAATGCCTGGGCATGGTTGCCGGTGCCGGCGATGGCGGGGGTGTTGTTCGTGGTGATCGGTTCGCAGATCACTTCGGTGGTACGTGACATCAGCCTGCTGCTGCCGGTGATCCCGGTGTATATCGGCTTTCTGGTGCTGGCGCCGTTAATGGGGGCGCTGGCGTCGCGGCTGTTCGCGCTGCCGGCGGTTACGGCCCGGGCAGTGACGTTCAGCGCGTCGACACGGAATTCGCTGGTGGTGCTGCCCCTGGCGCTGGCCTTGCCCGACGATGTGCGTGGGCTGGCGGCGACGGCGGTGATCCTGCAAACCCTGGTCGAATTGGTGGGCGAGTTGATTTACGTGCGCCTGATCCCGAGGCTGGTGTGGCCTGCAGGTCGTTGAAATGTGAATGTTCAGGTTTGTTCAGGCGCTATTAGGGATACGTTCGGCACCCTAGGTCGGCGCTCCCTACCTGACAGGCCAACCCATGGATCACAGCAACCGCTTCCGCCTGGAGTCTCTGGGCATTTTCCTGTTCGCGCTGTTGCTGTTCACGCTGGGTATCTGGGACCAGCAACCTCAGGGGTTTGACGGGCGCTGGGCGCTGTTCCTGCAGGAAATGTTTCGTCATGGTGCGAGTCTTTTCCCCACCACCTATGGGCAGCCTTACGCGGACTACCCCGGTACCGCGACCTTCTTCAGTTACGTATTTGCCCGGCTGTTCGGTGCGCCCAACCACTTGGCCAATGTGCTGCCCACTGCCCTTGCATCCGCCGGGGTCGTGGCCTTGATCTATCGCTTGCTGGTCCCGGCGAGTCGCCCATGGGCGCTGCTCACGGTGCTGCTGACGTTGCTCACCACCCAACTGCTGGAAAAGTCGCGCTCGGTCTGTCTGGACCAGATGGTGGCTTTGCTTTGTGTGGGCAGTTTCTACCTGCTGCACAGCGGTGAGCGCCTCGGCTCGCGATGGCGCCAGCTCGCGGTGTTCCCGCTGTTCATCCTGGGGTTTGCGATACGCGGGCCATTGGGCTTGATCGAGGTCTGTGGCGTGGTGTGCGTGTATTGGGTGCTGGGTCGTCCCGGCGAGTGGGTCAAGCAGGTTTTAGCTCACGGAATCGTGGGCCTGGTGTTGCTGGCGGCATGTTGGTGGCTGTTGGTGAAGCTGGCGCGTATCAGCGGTGGCGATGCGTTTGCAGATGAGGTGTTCAAGATGCAAGTGGGCGGGCGCCTCGATGAAGCCGGCGAGCCGTTATATTTCTATTTCCAGCTGAGTTTGTACCGCTATTTCCCTGTGGTCCCGTTGGCGTTGGCCACATTGGTTGCGCTTCGTCATCGCTGGAGTGAACGGTTCGATGACCCTGTGCAACTGGTGATGCGGCTCGGTGCCTGCGGCTTGATGATCTTGATCGGGTTGTCGGTGCCGCACTTCAAACGCGCCTATTACATTCTGCCCATGGTGCCGATGTTTGCCGCTGTCGCTGCCTATGGGCTGCTCCAGGCGCAAGGCTGGCTCGCCGGGGTGCGTCGATGCTACGAGGGGCTTGTCGCGGCGCTGCCGGCGTTGTGCGTGGTTGCGGTGTTTGTCTGTCGACATGGGTGGCAGAAGCATGGTTACTGGCCTGACGTCTCGTTGCCGTTGTTGATTAGCGCGCTGGTGGTGCTGCAAGTGGCGGCGCTGATTGCCTGGCGACGCATTGAGCGGCTGGTGTGGCTCAGCGTATTCGCGCTGGCTGCACAGTGGCTGGTGCTGGTGACGGTGGTGGAGCCCGCCAAGGATTTGCAGTTCGACACTCGGCAATTCGTCCGTCAGGTGGAAGCACTTCGCGTATCGCAGCCTGGGCCACTGGTGTTCCTGAATCTCGGCAGGGACACCTGGGCGGTGCGCTACATGATGAATCTGGATCATGACGAGCAGCCGTCGTTTATCAGCGCTGCAGACATCGAACGATTGAGCGCGTTACCGCGACCTTCGTGGGTCATTGTGGCGCGCAAGGAAACCGCGTTGCTCAAGGGCACGCCTCTGGAGCATCAGGCGCCAAGTTTTGAAGGGCGTTTGAATGACAACCCACTGATGGTGTTTCGGCTGGAATGAATCAGCCGCCTCATCTCAAAATTGCGACTTGGATAGCTCAAATTGCAGGCAACAAAAAACCCGCACTAGGCGGGTTTTTTGTGTGTTTCAGATGACATTTGCACCACCTGAAACTAATGAGTGGTGCCCAGAGACGGAATCGAACCGCCGACACGGGGATTTTCAATCCCCTGCTCTACCGACTGAGCTATCTGGGCAACGGGGCGCATTAAACGGGTTTTTCAGGGGGTCGTCAAGCAAGTTTTCAAAAAATATTTAATTATTACCGTCGCTTACGTGCCGACCCCGGTTTTTGATCAATTATTGAGCAGGTGGCACGTAGCCGTCGGCCTTGGCGTAATCCTCGCCGGAAAAGAACTTGTCCATTTCGCCTGACAGGTATTTACGGTCTTCGGCGTTCATCATGTTCAGGCGTTTTTCATTGATCAGCAGCGTTTGGTGTTTCAGCCAGTCGCCCCATGCCTGAGCGGAGATATGATCGAAAATGTCCTGGCCCTTCGCACCTGGGTACGGAGGGCGTTCCAGGCCTGGCAATTCTTCGTTGTACTTGCGGCACATTACGGTGCGGGTCATGACGACTCTCCTGCGTTCAATACATCGGACGCGCGCTTCAGCAGTTTCTTTACCGGGGCGGCAAGGCCCAGGCGCGGCGGGGTGGCGAGGTTATACCAGAGCCAGTCGGCCTCGGCCACGTGATGGGCAGTTTCCTCGACCTGGACCAGCCAGGGTTCGATGGCCAGTTGGAAATGACTGAAAGTGTGGATCAGCCCTGGCAGTGCCTGGTGCTTGCCCAGTTCGAGCGCGTGCTGGTTAGCCAGGTGTTCGAGGTCTTGCAGGTCGTCCAGCTCGGGCAGGCTCCACAAACCGCCCCACAGGCCCGTGGAAGGGCGACGGTAAAGCAGAATCGCCCCTTCGGCATTGGCCAGCAGCGGCATCAGCGTGCGCTTCTGCGGGATGGTCTTGCGCGGCTTGGGGATCGGGTAGCGGGTCTCCAGGCCGAGCATATGGGCTTCGCAGTTTTTTTCCAGCGGGCACAGCAGGCAGCTGGGCTTGCTGCGGGTGCAGAGGGTGGCGCCCATGTCCATCATCGCCTGGGTGTAGGCATTAACGCGATCATGGGGGGTGAAGCGTTCTGCGGTGGCCCACAGCTGCTTGGCCACCTTCGGTTCGCCTGGGTAGCCCTCTTGCGCGGTAAAGCGTGCCAGCACGCGCTTGACGTTGCCGTCGAGGATCGGCGCGCGCAGGCCCATGCTCAGGCTGGCAATCGCGCCGGCGGTGGACAGGCCAATGCCGGGCAACTCAGTGAGCTTTTCGACATCCCTGGGAAACTCGCCGCCGTACTCCGCCACGATGATCTTCGCGGTCTTTTGCAGGTTGCGTGCTCGAGTGTAATAACCCAGGCCGGTCCACAGGTGCAGTACCTCGTCTTCCGGCGCGGCGGCGAGGGCTTCGACCGTTGGCAGCGAGGCCATGAAGCGGTCGAAGTAATTGAGTACGGTGCTGACTTGGGTCTGTTGCAGCATGATCTCCGAGACCCACACCCGGTAGGGCGTGATGCCCTGTTGCCAGGGCAGGTCATGGCGGCCGTGGCGGTCGTACCAGTCCAGCACCGCCGTTGAAAACTGCTCGTTTCTCATCGTTTGAACAGGCCTTTCAAAGCATCTTTGAGCTGCGGGTTGACCTTGTCGAGCTTCTCTTCCAGCTTCTCGCTGAGCTTGTTGCCGGCCGCCTTGATCGCGACCTGGCTCAGGCCGTCCTTGTCCAGGCGGCAAGCTTTGGCGCCGAGTTCCAGCGGGCCACGGCAGCGCAGCGGCACTTCGATGCCCTGGAAGTTGGCGCCGACTTCGCAGGCTGGGTCCGGTACTTCGCGCTGGTCGCCTTCGACGATGATGCCGACGCGGTAATCCATACCCAGTACGCGCAGGTCGACGTCACCGTTGCCGTTGACCGCCAGCCCTGGGATGCGCACTTTCAGGTCGGGGTTGTTGGCGACGCCATTACGGAAGGTCAGGTTGCCCTTCAACTCCTGGAACGGTGTGTCCTTGCCGCGTTGTTCGCCGCTCAAGGTCTTGCGGTTGAGCAGGGCGATACCGGTGCACAGTTGCTGCTCGAGATTGGCGTTGAGCAGCACGCCGTTGTTGATCACAAAGCTGGCGGTACCGTTGAGGCTGTCGATCAGGGCTTTCTGGCTGTTGCCGCGGCCGCTGAGGTTGCTGTCGAGGGTGACCTGGCCTTTCACCGGTGGCGTTTGTCCCTGGGCCTGCAGGATGCGTTCGACCGGTACCTGCTTGATCCGGCTTTGCAGGGCCAGCAGCGGAATGTCCTGGCGTACGTCCAGGCTGCCGTTGGCCTGGAAGGTGCCGTTGTAGAGCCCGCCGCTCAGGGTGTCGAGCTTGAGTTGGCCGTCGACGCCGGACGCCTTCAGCACGGCATTCTGGATCGGCAATTTACTCAGGGTCAGTTGGCCGAAGGCAAGGTCGGCATTGACATCCAGCTTGCGCAGGTGGGCCAGTGGCAGCAGTTTGTCCGTGCTCCAGGCGCCTTTGGTCGGTGCTTCCGGCAGTGGAGTGGTGCCCCCGGCCGCCATGGCGCCGGCTTCGCTGTTCTGCACTTCGGCCTGGCGGGCGGCGGTTGCGCCCTTGGCGGATTCGGACTTGGCCGGCAGGTAGTTGTCGGCGTTGAAGGTATCGCCCTTGAGCTGCACGCGTAGCGCTTGCTTGGCAAAGTCGTCCACGGCGACGCGGCCGGTGAAGGTGCTGCCATCGAGTTTCAGGTTCAGGTCTTCCAGCGCCAGGCTGGTCGGAGTGCCCTTGAGGCGGCTGACCAACTCGACCTTGCTCAGGCTGCCCTCGGCCATGGGCGGCAGCGGGTTGCCGACGCTGTCGAGGAACTTGGCCAGGTCAAACTGGGCGATGGACAGCGCGCCGCTGAGCTGCGGGGTCTTGTCCAGGTCGTTGACCTTCAGCTCGCCCAGGGCGCGCAGTTGGTTGGCCGAGAGTTTCAGGTTGGTCCATTCGGCGATATTGGCCGCCTGGTCCACCAGTAACTGGCCCTGGGTGGAGAAGGTCACGGTCTTGCCTTGCAGCGGCTCGCCCGTGGCTTCGCCGGTAACTTTCATGTCTTCGAACTGGTAGCGCTTGAGCGCGCGCTCAATACGCAGGTTGCCGTTGAGTTCGGTCTTGACGCGCATCACCGGCTGGTTGCTGCCGAAGAAGGCGGTGAGTTTCACCGGGATGCTCGCACCTTCGTGCACGGCGCCGGTGCTCAGCTGGATACTTTCGGCGCTGAATTGCTTGCCGGTCTGTTCATCGTTGTATTCGACGCGGGCGTTGTTGACCGTCAGGCTGTCGATGTCCAGGCGGATCGGCTTTGACGGTTTTTCCGCTTCGGGCTCAGCAGGCGCTTGCGCTGGCGCGGGGGTTCCGGCAGTTGCCACCGGCGCGTTCTTGCCGATGTCTTCCCAGTTGCCATGGCCCTGCTTGTCGCGGTTCAGGCGCAGGTTGAGGCCTTCGACACGCACATCGCTCATCTGCACCTCGCGACGCAGCAGCGGCAGCACGCGCACCGACAGGCCGAGCATTTGCAGGTCGGCAAAGGGTTGGGTCGGCGTGGTCAGGGTCGCCACGCTGGCCTCGTGCAGTTCCAGGCCGAGCCAGGGGAATAGGCTCCAACCGATATCGCCATTGAGTGTCAGCTCGATGTGGGCCTTGTCGCGGGCAATCTGGCGAATCTCGTCTTTATAGTCGTTGGGATCGAAGAGGTGGGTCAGGGCAAAGCCCAGAGCCACAATGATCAGCAACAGCCCGAGAAGTACCAGACCCAGGATTTTGCCGAACGCTTTCATGGGCGAGTCCTTGTATGTCGATTTCAAAATTTAGCCGCAGAGTATAACGCCCGACGGCCTGCGTCAGGTCACCGATCGTTACATTGTATCCATGGCGGCGAAAGCGGGTTTTTGACGTCAATAAAACCGAAAAATCGCAAAAAGATGATGTCATTTTGGTTTTTCTGTCATCCGCTAATGCTAATCTTCGGCCGTTCGTTCGCCTTCTGCGACTTATCGTCGCGCCAAATGGAGCTTCACTCTACAAAAACGGCCACGCTTTGCGTGCAAGGCCGAGGGAGAGAGCGCCTGACGAACGCATACTAATAACTGGGGGATTCATCAATGAGCACTAGCACTGTGGCCGGCACTACCGCCGCACAGCCTGCGTTCCTGTCCAAGGAGCGCATTATCGCCAAGCCCGGGTTCAACCGCTGGCTGGTTCCACCGGCCGCCCTGGCCATCCACCTGTGCATCGGCATGGCCTACGGCTTCTCGGTGTTCTGGTTGCCGCTGTCCAAGGCGCTGGGTATCACCAAGCCGGTCGCCTGCGCACCGGACATGAGCTTCATCGCCCAAGTCTTCTCGTCCCAATGCGACTGGCCCATCTCCATGCTGGGCTGGATCTACACCCTGTTCTTCATCTTCCTGGGCTGCTCGGCAGCGATCTGGGGTGGCTGGCTGGAACATGCCGGGCCACGCAAGGCCGGTGTTGTGTCGGCGCTGTGCTGGTGTGGCGGCCTGCTGATCTCGGCATTGGGTATCTATACCCACCAGATCTGGCTGATGTGGATCGGCTCCGGGGTCATTGGCGGTATCGGCCTGGGCCTGGGGTATATCTCGCCCGTATCGACCCTGATCAAGTGGTTCCCGGACAAGCGCGGCATGGCCACCGGCATGGCGATCATGGGCTTCGGCGGTGGCGCAATGGTGGGCGCCCCGCTGGCTGCTGCGTTGATGGGTCACTTCGCTTCGCCGACCAGCGTGGGCGTATGGCAGAGTTTCCTGGTGATGGCCGCGATCTACTTCGTGTTCATGATCGGCGGCGCGCTGTCCTACCGCGTCCCACCGACCGGCTGGAAGCCTGAGGGCTGGACCGCACCGGCGAAAAAAGCCAGTAACGCGATGATCACTCACCGTCACGTGCACGTGAATGTGGCGTGGAAAACCCCGCAATTCCGCCTCGTATGGCTGGTGCTGTGCCTGAACGTATCGGCCGGTATCGGCATCCTCGGCATGGCTTCGCCGCTGCTGCAGGAAGTGTTCGGTGGCAAGCTGCTGGGTGTTGATGTGCCGTTTGGCCAGTTGGACGCCGGGCAATTGGCGTCGATTGCTGCCATCGCTGCGGGCTTCACCGGTTTGTTGAGCCTGTTCAACATCGGTGGCCGGTTCTTCTGGGCGTCGTTCTCCGACTACCTGGGCCGTAAAAACACCTACTTCGTGTTCTTCGCCCTGGGCTTTGCCCTGTATGCGCTGATCCCGAACCTGGGGCACCTGGGCAACGTGGCGCTGTTCGTCGCGGCGTTCTGCATCATCCTGTCGATGTACGGCGGTGGTTTTGCGACCGTCCCGGCCTACCTGGCCGACCTGTTCGGTACCCAGATGGTCGGCGCGATCCACGGTCGCCTGCTGACCGCATGGGCAGCCGCGGGCGTATTGGGCCCGGTGCTGGTGAACTACCTGCGTGAATATCAACTGAGCATCGGCGTCGAACGCGCTGCGGCCTATGACATCACCTTGTATATCCTCGCGGGTCTGCTGGTGCTGGGCTTTATCTGCAACATGCTGGTCCGCCCTGTGGCCGACAAGTACTTCATGACCGATGCAGAACTTGCCGCAGAGCAAGCGCTGGGCCATGACAAAGGGGCTGATGCCACCACTTCGCTGGAGTGGAAAGCCGCGTCCGGCACCGTGCCATTGGCGATCGCCGCTTGGTTGGTGGTGGGTATTCCGTTGGCGTGGGGTGTGTGGGTGACCCTGCAGAAGACGGCAGTACTGTTCCACTAAGTTGACTGCAAGCGGGCGCACCATCCTGGAGCGCCCGCTTGTATACACATGTCTATCCCCGACACTCCCCGCTTCAACTCGTCAGTCTTATCCCCTTCGATGTTTCTGTTTAGCGCCCGCGCCCCTATAATGGCTGCCTTTTTCGCCCAATGATTTTGCGGAGCTGGTGATGGCCGAACGTAAGGCGTCCGTCGAGCGCGACACTCTGGAAACCCAGATCAAAGCCTCGATCAACCTGGATGGCACCGGAAAGGCCCGATTTGATATCGGTGTACCTTTTCTTGAGCACATGCTGGACCAGATCGCCCGTCACGGGCTGATCGACCTGGATATCGTCAGCAAGGGCGACCTGCATATCGACGACCACCACACGGTGGAAGACGTAGGCATCACCCTCGGCCAGGCGTTTGCCAAGGCCATCGGCGACAAAAAAGGCATCCGTCGCTACGGCCACGCCTATGTCCCGCTGGACGAAGCGCTGTCGCGTGTGGTCATCGACTTCTCCGGCCGCCCAGGCCTGCAGATGCACGTGCCGTACACCCGCGCCACCGTGGGCGGCTTCGATGTCGACCTGTTCCAGGAGTTCTTC
This sequence comes from Pseudomonas sp. B14(2022), assembly GCF_012030485.1. Classification (NCBI taxonomy): domain Bacteria; kingdom Pseudomonadati; phylum Pseudomonadota; class Gammaproteobacteria; order Pseudomonadales; family Pseudomonadaceae; genus Pseudomonas; species Pseudomonas sp. B14(2022). The sequence goes on along the minus strand of NZ_JAAUVM010000010.1, from coordinate 11,577 downwards.
CAGGGCTTCGTCAACCACGCACTCGTCAGCCTGCACATCGACAACCTGCGCGGCACCAACACCCACCACCAGATCGAAACCGTGTTCAAGGCTTTCGGCCGCGCGCTGCGCATGGCCGTGGAGCTGGATGACCGCATGGCCGGGCAAATGCCCTCGACCAAGGGCGTCCTGTAATGCAGACGGTCGCGGTTATCGATTACGGCATGGGTAACCTGCACTCGGTGGCCAAGGCCCTCGAGCACGTAGGGGCCGGCAAGGTGCTGATCACCAGCGATGCCAATGTGATTCGCGAAGCCGACCGCGTGGTGTTCCCCGGTGTAGGTGCAATTCGCGATTGCATGGCCGAAATTCGCCGCCTGGGCTTTGACAGCCTGGTGCGCGAAGTCAGCCAGGATCGCCCGTTCCTCGGCATCTGCGTGGGCATGCAAGCCTTGCTCGACAGCAGTGAAGAGAACGACGGCGTTGACTGCATCGGCCTGTTCCCGGGCAAAGTGAAGTTCTTCGGCAAAGACCTGCATGAAGACGGCGAACACCTGAAAGTCCCGCACATGGGCTGGAACGAAGTCCGCCAGACCGTGGATCACCCGCTGTGGCACGAAGTGCCGGACATGGCGCGTTTCTACTTCGTGCACAGCTACTACATCGCCGCCGGTAAACCGGGCCAGGTGGTGGGGGGCGGGCACTACGGCGTCGACTTCGCCGCAGCGTTGGCCGAAGGTTCGCGGTTTGCCGTGCAGTTCCACCCGGAGAAGAGCCATACCCATGGCCTGCAATTGCTGCAGAACTTCGCCGCCTGGGATGGGCGCTGGTAAATGGCCAGGAAGCCGAAGCTGCCAATCTTGAACCTCACGCCCGAACAGGAGAGTGAGGCTACCCTCAAGATCAAGCGCTTCATGGAAGACCGCTTCGAGCTCAAGCTGGGCTCGTTCGAGGTCGCCGAGATTCTTGAGCTGTTCACCACCGAAGTGGCTCCGCATTATTACAACAGGGCGATTTTCGATACGCAGACGCTCCTTAAAGAAAGGTTCGAAAGCATCGAAAGCGACCTGTGGTCGCTTGAGAAACCCTGATTTCCAAGCATTGCTGAATATCGAATAAGGTTTGCCAGATGCTGATTATCCCCGCTATCGATCTCAAGGACGGCGCCTGCGTACGTCTGCGCCAAGGCCGTATGGAAGATTCCACCGTGTTCTCCGATGACCCGGTGAGCATGGCTGCCAAATGGGTGGAAGGGGGCTGCCGTCGTCTGCATCTGGTGGACTTGAACGGCGCCTTCGAAGGCCAGCCGGTCAACGGCGAGGTGGTCACCGCGATCGCCAGGCGCTACCCGAACCTGCCGATCCAGATCGGCGGCGGTATCCGCTCCCTGGAAACCATCGAGCATTACGTCAAGGCCGGCGTGAGCTACGTGATCATCGGCACCAAGGCCGTGAAAGACCCGGCCTTCGTCGCCGAAGCCTGCCGCGCGTTCCCGGGCAAAGTGATCGTGGGCCTGGACGCTAAAGACGGTTTCGTCGCTACCGACGGCTGGGCTGAAATCAGCACCGTGCAAGTCATCGACCTGGCCAAGCAGTTCGAAGCCGACGGCGTGTCCGCCATCGTTTATACCGACATCGCCAAAGACGGCATGATGCAGGGCTGCAACGTGCCGTTCACCGCTGCGCTGGCCGCTGCGACCAGGATCCCGGTGATCGCTTCCGGCGGTATTCACAACCTGGGCGACATCAAGTCGCTGCTGGACGCCAAGGCGCCAGGGATCATCGGCGCCATCACCGGCCGTGCGATCTACGAAGGCACCCTGGACGTCGCCGAAGCCCAGGCTTACTGCGATGCCTACAACGGCTGAGGACTGACCATGGCGCTGGCCAAACGCATCATCCCTTGCCTGGACGTCGACAACGGTCGCGTGGTCAAGGGCGTCAAGTTCGAGAACATCCGTGACGCCGGCGACCCGGTGGAAATCGCCCGTCGCTACGATGAGCAAGGTGCCGACGAGATTACCTTTCTCGACATCACCGCCAGCGTCGACGGCCGCGACACCACGCTGCATACCGTCGAGCGCATGGCCAGCCAGGTGTTTATCCCGCTGACCGTGGGCGGTGGCGTGCGCACCGTGCAAGACATTCGCAACCTGCTCAATGCCGGTGCGGACAAGGTCTCGATCAATACCGCTGCGGTGTTCAACCCAGAGTTCGTCGGCGAAGCCGCGCAGCACTTCGGCTCGCAATGCATCGTGGTAGCCATCGACGCCAAGAAAGTCTCCGGCCCGGGCGAAACCCCGCGCTGGGAGATCTTCACCCACGGCGGTCGCAAGCCGACCGGCCTGGACGCGGTGGAGTGGGCGATGAAGATGGAAGGCCTGGGCGCCGGGGAAATCCTGCTGACCAGCATGGACCAGGACGGCATGAAGAACGGCTTCGACCTGGGCGTGACCCGCGCCATCAGCGATGCGCTGGGTATTCCGGTGATCGCCTCAGGCGGTGTCGGTAACCTGCAACACCTGGCCGACGGCGTGATCGAAGGCCATGCCAGCGCGGTGCTGGCGGCGAGTATTTTTCACTTTGGCGAATACACCGTTCCTGAGGCCAAGGCCTACATGGCGGCGCGCGGTATCGTCGTTCGCTAAACGTTGCTGGACACCATGGCAGGCGCGCGGCACTCTCTGCGCTTGCCATGGATTCCGGTAGCCTTCATGTTCAAACAACTGCTTCTTGCTGTCGCCAGCACGTCCATTCTCTTGGCCGGCTCGGCCCATTGCACAGAGGAACCGTCTGACGCCTCCCTGGTGTTGCTGACGGAAAATTTCCCGCCCTACAACATGGCCAGGAACGGTAAGAACTTCGCCAAGGACGAGAACATCGAAGGCATCGCCGTGGACATCGTGCGCGAGACCTTCAAGCGTGCCGGCATTTCCTACAATCTCACCCTGCGTTTTCCCTGGGAGCGGATCTACAAACTCGCCCTGGAGAAGCCCGGCTATGGCGTGTTCGTGATGGCGCGTCTGCCGGATCGTGAAGCGCTGTTCAAGTGGGTCGGCCCCATCGGCCCGGATGATTGGGTGCTGCTGGCCAAAGCCGACAGCAAGATCCAGCTCGATGACCTGGAGCACGCGCGGCGCTACAGGATCGGCGCCTATAAAGGCGACGCCATCGCCGAGACCCTGGAGAAGCAGGGCCTTAACCCGGTGGTGGTGTTGCGCGACCAGGACAACGCGCAAAAGCTTATGGATGGCCAGATCGATCTGTGGGCCACCGGCGACCCGGCCGGGCGTTATCTTGCGCGCCAGGTCGGTGTGACGGGGCTCAAGACCGTGCTGCGGTTCAACAGTGCTCAGTTGTACCTGGCGCTGAACAAGGATGTGCCGGATGAGACGGTAGCCAAGCTGCAGGCGGCGTTGGATCAGTTGCGCTCTGAAGGGCGGGTGGAACAGATCATGGCGAACTATTTGTAGCGGTAGGTGCCGTTCTTGCCGTGCCCAGCCATGGCTTGATTGCTGCGCACACTGATCATCAACTTGATATCTATCCAGTCGATGCCCAGGGCCTTGAGCTTGGGTAACTCGCGCTCCAGCACTGCCAGGGTTTGTGGGTAAGGGTGGCCGATCATCACCACCGAACCCTGTTTGTGCGCCAGTTTGATCGCGGTTTGCAGTTGCGTGGTGATCGCCGCTTCGGTGCGTTCGTCATCGAGAAACACATCCCGCGAAACATGCGCCAGGCCAATCTTCTGCGCTTCGGCAGCGGCTACGGTCTGCGCGCTGGTGCGGCTGTCGACGAAGAACTTGTTGCGCCGTTGCAGCTCGGCCATCAGCCAGGCCATGGCGGCCGGTTGCGCGGTCATGCGGCTGCCCATGTGGTTGTTGATACCGGCGGTATAGGGCACGGCGTTGAAGGCCGCGTCCAGGCGTTTGCCCAACTCTTCGATAGGCAGCTCGGGGTGCCAGGCGAACGGGCCGGTGGCGGGGTCCATGGGCATGTGCAGGATCACGATCTTGCCGGCCTTGTGCGCTTCGCGGGCGAATTCGGCGGCGTGGGGCGTGTCGGGCATGATCGCCGTGGTCACCGGCCCAGGCAGGGCAAGCACGCGACGATCCCGGGTCAGGTTTTGCCCCAGGTCGTCGATGATGAGGGTCAGGTAGGCTTTGTGGGATTCGCTGGCAGGGGCCGCGTGGGCGACCCCTGCCAGGCTGCATAGCACAGCGATGATCAGGGCAACACGCATATCAACGACTGCGTGTAATGCTCAAGCCCTTGAGCAGGCTCAGCGCCTGGGCCAGCTGGTAATCATCGTCCTGCGGCATCGGCTTGGCTTTCTTGCTGCTGCCGGTTGGCTGGTCGGCACCGCCGTTGCCATTGCCCAGGTGACCTTGCAGGTCCGCTTCCTTGTAGTACTCGCTGTCGATTTCGTTGGTGATCTTGGCCTTGCGCACTTCGATGTCCGGCACGATGCCCTGGGCCTGGATCGAGCGGCCGTTCGGCGTGTAGTACAGCGCGGTGGTGATCTTCAGCGCACGCTCGTTGTTCAGCGGCAACACGGTCTGCACCGAGCCTTTGCCGAAGCTGGTGGTGCCCATCAGCACGCCGCGTTTCTGGTCTTGCAGGGCGCCGGCGACGATTTCCGACGCCGAGGCGCTGCCGCCGTTGATCAGCACAGCCAAGGGTACGTTTTCGCTGAGGTCGTTGCCGGTGGCCGAGAAGCGCAGCTCGGAGTTGGCGATACGACCCTTGGTGTAGACGATCAGGCCCTTGGTGATGAAGTGGTCGACCACTTCCACCGCCGACTGCAGCACGCCGCCTGGGTTGTTACGCAGGTCGAGCACGATGCCGCTGAGTTTCTTGCCGTTGTCCTTGCGCAGCTTGGCCAGGGCCTTGGCCACTTCGTCGCCGGTCTTGACCTGGAATTGGGTGATGCGGATGTAACCGTAGCCCGATTCCAGCAGCTGGCTCTTCACGCTCTTGACCACGATGGTTGCGCGGGTGAGCGTCACGTCAAACGGGTTGCCGCCGTCGCGCACCAGGGTCAGGGTGATTTTCTGGCCGATCTTGCCGCGCATCTTGTCGACGGCTTCGGTCATGGTCTGGCCACGGGTCGGCTGGCCGTTGATCTTGACGATAAAGTCACCGGCCTGGATGCCGGCCTTGGACGCCGGGGTGTCATCGATTGGCGAGACCACCTTGATATTGCCGTCTTCGGCGCCGACTTCAATGCCCAGGCCGCCGAATTCGCCGCTGGTGCTTTCCTGCAGCTCGGCGAAATCTTCCGGACCGAGGTAGGCGGAGTGCGGATCGAGGTTGCTGAGCATGCCCTTGATGGCATTTTCCAGCAGGGTCTTGTCGTCTACAGGTTCGACATAGGCTGCCTTGATCCGGTCCATGACCTCGGCAAAGGTGCGCAGCTCGTCCAGCGGCAACGGCGCCTTGGTGGTCGCGGCCGTGGCGGCGGGTGCAGCCGGGGCGGCCTGGTCGGCAAAAGCCAGAGGCGCGCCGATCACCAGGGCGATCGTCAGGGCCAGCGAAGTGAGGCGGGACAAATGCAGCATGTCGAACGAACTCCTAATGTAGATGCGACCCTATCCTTGGGACCGGCACCATTGTGCGGGATCGCTCGGGCGACCCTGCTGACGAATAGCGAAGTACAGCGCTGGGGTGTCCTGGCCGCCACTGTTACCGACAGTGGAGATGGATTCACCGGCTTTTACAACATCACCTGCCGACTTGAGTAACGTCTGATTGTGGCCATAAAGGCTTAAATAGCCATTACCGTGGTCGAGAATCACCAACAAACCGGCGCCCCTCAGCCAATCGGCAAACACCACGCGCCCACCGTGTACGGCATGGACCTGGCTGCCGGCAGAGGCGCTGATCATCACCCCGTCCCACTTGGCGCGGGTGTCATCGCCACGGGTTTCCCCAAAGCGTGCCAGTAGTCGACCATCAACTGGCCATGGAAGTTTGCCGCGCGCTGAAGCAAAAGGCCCGCCGAAGGACTCGCCAGCACTGGAAACCAGCGGGCCAGGAGCGGCATGCGCCGGTTTGCGGGGCGCCGGGGCATCGGTGGTGGCTGCCAGTTCGGCCTCACGCTGGCGCTTTTTTTCGGCTTCCTGCTGGGCGATCAGCGCTTTCTGTCGCGCTTCTTCGGCCTCACGTGCCTGGCGTGCCAGGGTTTCTTCAATGGTCTTGAGCACTTTGGCCAGGTCGGCCTGGTCTTGCTCGCGGGCCTGGAGCTTGGCGTCGCGGGCCTTCACGTCGTCATTGAGCTTGGCCAGGGCCAGCTGGCGCTCCTTGCGGACCTTGTCCAGCTCGTCGCGCTGGGCGTTGAGGCTGGCTTTCTGGTCCTCCAACTGCGACTGCTGGTTGGCGATTTCCTGTTCGACGTTGACCAACTGGCGCAGGGTCTCGTTGAAGCTTTTCAACTGCTCCAGTCGGGCCTTGCTCAGGTAGTCGTAGTAGGTCAGGGTGCGCGCGAATTTTTCCGGGTTCTGCTGGTTGAGCAACAGTTTGAGGTATTCCTGGCGGCCGCTCTGGTAGGCGGCGCGGGCCTGGATTGCGATCAAACGCTGCTGTTCAACGCGTGCGCTCTGGAGTTTTTTTTTCTCAGCGTCGAGTCGCTCCAGTTCCGACTCGCTCTTCTTTAGTTCTTTTTGCAGCTCCTGGACCTGCTTCTCCAGCTTGCCCATTTCGGTTTCCGTGCCGCGCAGGTCTTTCTGCACCCCGGATTTTTCTTCCTGGAGCTTGCCGAGCAGTTTTTTCAGCTCGGTAATGTCCTGACGCGTAGCGTCCAACTGTTGTTGAGTTTGTGCACGCTCGTCGGCAAACGCCGGTTGGAGCAGGCAGACAAGAGCAAGGGTAATCAAGGCGCGAAGCATAGAGGCGGGCGACACCAGGGAAAGGGACGGCCTAGTATGCCCGCCAAGCGCCGCAAAAAAAACGCCCAATTCGGACTGGAAGGCAAGATAGGTGCCGAGTGGTGGCGGTATGGCAAAAAGACATCTACCAAACACCGCGAAGCTAATGTGGGAGGGGGCTTGCCCCGATTGCGGTGTGTCAGCTGAATAGGTGTTGGCTGACCCACTGCTATCGGGGGCAAGCCCCCTCCCACACTGTTGTTTGGATCAGACCAGGATCGAGGTCCCGGTCATCTCTTTCGGCTTCTCCAACCCCATCAGCATCAACATGGTCGGCGCCACATCCGCCAGCACGCCGCCATCACGCACTTTGAAGTCGCGCTTGCCGACGTAGATGAACGGCACCGGCTCGGTCGTGTGGGCGGTGTGGGCCTGGCCTGTGGATTCGTCGGACATCTGCTCGCAGTTGCCGTGGTCGGCGGTGATCAGCGCCTCGCCGCCGACTTTTTCCAGGGCGTCGACGATGCGGCCGACGCACAGGTCCAGGCATTCCACGGCCTTGGTCGCAGCTTCCAGGTTGCCGCTGTGGCCCACCATGTCACCGTTGGCGTAGTTGACCACGATCACGTCGTAGCGCTGGTGGTCGATGGCGTCGACGATCTTGTCGGTGACTTCCGGCGCGCTCATTTCCGGCTGCAGGTCGTAGGTGGCGACTTTTGGCGACGGGATCAGGATGCGCTCTTCGCCAGGGAACGGTTCTTCACGCCCGCCGGAGAAGAAGAAGGTCACGTGGGCGTATTTCTCGGTTTCGGCAATACGCAGCTGGGTCTTGCCGTTCTTCGCCAGGTAGTCGCCCAGCACGTTGTCCAGGCTGCCGGCAGCAAAGGCAGCGGGTGCCGGGATGCTGGCGGCGTATTGGGTCAGGCCGACGTATTGGACTTTTGGCTGGCGCGCACGCTCGAATTCCTTGAAACCGTCTTCGACAAACACACGGCTCAGCTCGCGGGCACGGTCGGCGCGGAAGTTCATGAACACCACGGCGTCTCCGTCTTCGACCTTTACCGGCTCGCCGATGGTGGTGGCCTTGACGAATTCATCGCTCTCGCCACGGGCGTAGGCAGTTTCCAGGCCTTCCTGGGCGGTGGCGGCGTGGAATTCGGCCTGGCCGTCGACGATCAGGTTGTAGGCCTGGGATACGCGGTCCCAACGGTTGTCGCGGTCCATGGCGAAGTAGCGGCCCACCAGGCTGGCGATGCGGCCCTTGCCCAGGGCGGCGAAAGTGGCGTCCAGCAGCTCGATGGAGGATTGCGCGCTTTTTGGCGGGGTGTCGCGACCATCGAGGAAGGCGTGCAGGTAGATCTTGTCGGCGCCGCGCTTGAAGGCCAGCTCGGCCATCGCCACCAGATGGTCCTGGTGACTGTGAACGCCGCCGTCGGACAGCAGGCCCATGAAGTGCACGGCCTTGCCGGCGGCCACTGCTTTATCTACCGCTGCGCAGATAGTCGGGTTCTCGAAGAACTCGCCATCGCGGATCGATTTGGTCACACGGGTGAAGTCTTGATATACCACTCGTCCGGCGCCGAGGTTCATGTGGCCGACTTCCGAGTTGCCCATTTGGCCGTCCGGCAGGCCCACGTCCATGCCCGAGCCGGAGATCAGGCCGTTGGGCACCGTCGCGGTCAGACGGTCGAGTACCGGCTTCTTGGCCGCGTACACCGCGTTGTCGTGGTGGCTTTCACTGTGTCCGAAGCCATCGAGAATTATCAGGACCAAAGGTTTAGGCGTGGTAGTCATAGATCCTCTCGCGGCGGTAATAAAGGAAGGCAATTGAAAAGGGAGTGGCAGTTTAAAGCGAAGTTCCGACCACGTCACCGCTTTACGGGGGTTGGCCCCCCCTGACGGCTGTGTATACTTACCGCCATTTTAACGCTCTGGAACCTCCTTGATGGTTGATCACCTGATTGCATTTGCCACTGCCCACTATCTGCTCGTGGGTGCCTTCGTCATCCTGCTGGCGCTGCTGATCGCTCACGAATTGAGCCGTGGTGGCCGCAGCCTGAGCACGTCGGAGCTGACCGCGCTGGTTAACAAGGACGAGGCCATTGTGGTGGATATTCGCCCGGCCAAGGATTTTGCCACGGGCCATATCGTCGGTGCCCTGAACATCCCTCAGGACAAGCTGATCGCGCGCCTGCCCGAGCTGGAAAAGCACAAGGCCAAGACCATCATCCTGGTCGACGCTCAGGGCCAGCACGCCGGCACCCACGCCCGCGAAATGCTCAAGACCGGTTTCATCGCCGCCAAGCTGTCCGGTGGCATCAGCAGCTGGCGCGCCGACAACCTGCCGCTGGTGAAGTGATATGAGCCAGGTCGTCGTATATTCCAGCGATTGGTGCCCTTACTGCATGCGGGCCAAGGCCCTGCTTGAGAAGAAGGGCGTTGCCTTCGAAGAAATCAAGGTCGATGGCAAGCCCCAGGTGCGTGCCGAAATGGCCCAGAAGGCGGGGCGCACGTCCGTGCCGCAGATCTGGATCGGCGCCAGGCACATCGGTGGGTGCGACGACCTGTTTGCCCTGGAGCGCGCCGGTAAACTCGATGCGCTGCTGCTCGTCTGACTCCTAACCCCTAAAAGACCCCAAGATCAAGAAGGATCTGCGATGACTGACCAACAGAACACCGAAGCAGCAGAAGCCCAAGGCCCACAATTTTCGCTGCAGCGTATCTATGTGCGTGACCTGTCGTTCGAAGCGCCGAAAAGCCCGGCGATCTTCCGCCAGGAATGGACTCCAAGCGTTGCCCTGGACCTGAACACCCGTCAAAAGGCACTGGAAGGCGACTTCCACGAAGTCGTGCTGACCTTGTCGGTCACCGTCAAGAATGGCGAAGAAGTGGCCTTCATCGCTGAAGTGCAACAGGCCGGTATCTTCCTGATCCAGGGCCTGGACGAAGCGTCCATGAGCCACACCCTGGGTGCGTTCTGCCCGAACATCCTGTTCCCGTATGCCCGCGAGACCCTGGACAGCCTGGTCACCCGTGGTTCGTTCCCTGCGCTGATGCTGGCTCCGGTGAACTTCGATGCCCTGTACGCTCAAGAGCTGCAGCGCATGCAACAGGAAGGCGCGCCGACGGTTCAGTAATCTCGAACCCGACGCAGAACCCAATGTGGGAGGGGGCTTGCTCCCGATAGCGGTGGATCAGTCACCTAGATGTCGACTGACACTCTGCCATCGGGAGCAAGCCCCCTCCCACATTTGTTATGTGTGCTATTTGAAACCGAGTTGGCGCCAGCCTTCGTAGACGGCAACGGCGACGGTGTTCGACAGGTTCAAGCTGCGGCAGCCTTCGCGCATCGGCAGGCGCAGGCGATGGCCGTCGGGCAGGGCGTCGAGTACCTCGGCTGGCAGGCCACGGCTTTCCGGGCCGAACAGGAAGGCGTCGCCCTCGGCAAAGCTGGCATCATGAAACGGCCGCGAGCCTTTGGTGGTGAACGCGAACAAGCGCGGGTGTCCGAGGCTTTCCAGGCAGCTGGCCAGGTCGGCATGGCGCTGGAGGGTGGCGTACTCGTGGTAGTCCAGTCCGGCACGACGAAGACGCTTGTCGTCCATGTCGAAGCCCAGGGGCTCGATCAAATGCAGGTGGCAGCCACTGTTGGCGCACAGCCTGATAACGTTGCCGGTATTCGGCGGAATTTCTGGTTGAAAAAGGATGACGTGAAACATGCACGGCTCCGAAGGCAAAGATGCGCTGCATTCTACCCCTGAAGAAGACCCAAGGCCGAAGCTAATGCCGAGGGTCATGGGCTCATTGGCGATTGTCGGCCTGATGGTGGGCCTGATGATCGGCCGCCTGACCACTCCTGACCCGGTCGAGTTGCAGCAGGTAGAGACGGCTGCGGACGGTGTGGTGGTGTGGTTCAACAGCGAACCCAAGCTGCACGGCGAGCACATCGACGGCACCGTGGCGCTGTTGTTCGACGCGCAAGGCAAGGCCGCCAGTGGGCAGCTCAAGGTCAACGACAAGGATGTGAACTGGCGCGTGCGCAAGACCGATGCGGGCTTGCTGCTGAACCTGGTGGCGGCTCGGCCGTTGCGCGGGGAGTGGAAAGGGGAGAAGGCCGATGGCCGCTGGCGGCTGGAGATCCATCTCCAAGAGCAATAAAAGAGGGAATCCCCGGCCTGCCTGTACCAAGGCTCCCAAAACGGGCTGGAGCTATGGGCGCTGAGCCACATAAGCCCCGGGTGTAAAGAAGGGAGTTCCCGGCCTGCCTGTACCAGGGCTCCCAAAACGGGGTGAAGCCAGAGGCTTCGGTGTTAAAGAGGGAGTCCTCGGCCTGCCTGTACCGAGGTTCCCGAAAGCGGTGTAGAGCGCGACGCGGTTCGCATCAAGCACCCCGGGTGTAAAGAGGGGATTCTCGGCCTGCCTGTACCAAGGTCCCCGAAACTGGGTTGTACTGGGGTTATTGCAGGGCGCGTGCCAGAGTGGCTAAGTTGTGGCAAAAAATTTCTCCAGAAAGCGCAAAGCCCCGGAATACGGGGCTTTGGTGTTTTCGAGGTTCAGCATTTTCTTAACAAAACGTTAGTTTCGGGCGTGGAACGTGTGCGCGATGCTAGAACAGGGTGCATTGAAGCGGTGCACGATTCTGAGTCCGTGTGGAGGTCCAAATGTGGGAGGGGGCTTGCTCCCGATGGCGGAGTGTCAGTCAGATAGATATCGACTGACACTCCGCCATCGGG